>NZ_PTRF01000007.1:0-233107 GCF_002965705.1 Escherichia sp. MOD1-EC6842
TTTTGGTGGAAGTGAATAACCCGTCAGCAGGATAAAAAAATGCCGCCGGGAAAGGGAAAACAAGGAAACCGGCGGCAGAGGTCGTTATGTCCAAAGCAAAAAATGCAGGACGCTTTTTTAACCAACAGGTATTAACGATGTCAACACCATATCAATAATTGGGAGGGATAATGATATTTTTACAGCTTATTTTATTGTATTTCTGCACGGTGGTATGTGTCTTATATCTGGTGAGTGGCGGTTATAAAATCATCCGTAACTACATCCGTAAAAAAATTGATGCAATGGCGGCTGAAAAAATCAGCGCCAGTTAGTCAGCTGAGCCAAAAGCTCCACCCCTCCCGTAATCACATCTCACAGCGAGAAAATCCCATGACAGAAATGAAAAAACTTGTCACTGCTGATGCAGTGAAGTCTGCGCTGCGCACTGAAGAAGTACGCGGTACGCTGAAAGCATCTATCCGTAAAACGTTTGAGGCTCAGATTGATGCTGATGTGGAAGCGATTCTGGATGAGCTTATCGGACCTGCTGAGGAGGCAACTGCGCCACAGGCAGGGGATGGTGAGAATACAGCAGACTCTCCGGTGGAAAACAGCAGCGAACAACCTGAGGCACAACCCGGTGCTGGAGAACAACCGGCTGATGTACTGCAGCCTGAACCAGCGACCATGCTGTGATACATGACGCACAGGCCACCAGCATATCGCGGTGGTCTTTTGTTATCGTGCACTTTCGGTGAACGGGAGGCGGGGATATGTACCAGATGGAAAAAATCACAACAGGAGTGTCATACACCACGTCTGCGGTGGGGACGGGATACTGGTTTCTGCAGTTGCTGGACAGGCTATCCCCGTCTCAGTGGGCGGCAATAGGTGTGCTGGGGAGTCTGCTGTTTGGTTTGCTGACGTACCTGACGAATCTGTATTTCAAAATTAAAGATGATCGTCGTAAGGCGGCGCGTGGAGAGTAGGTGATGAATAAAAAATACTAACTGGTTGTTAAAGGGATACATGATTGCCTGGATAATGGGGGATTTTCAGGTTGCTGCGGGGATTGAAGCACTGGTCAGTGGTGCAGAAAAGGAAGCATCGCTGATGAAGACTCTTCTTTGTGATTCTGATAACCACCATTCAGTAAAGTACATTATGGTTTGTGCCTGTCATGGGAACCAAGGGAAAAAGGGGTACTACAGGTTTCTGGCTATCTGAATTTTAATGATAGATTATTGAAAATTCGCTTTTTTTGCAGGCATGCATAATTCTTATCCCATGGGCAATCAGGGCGACTGAATTCCTCATTAACCCATTTGTTAATATGGTGTTTCAGATGCTGAAGCATTAATGGTGTTAATGTGGTGATGACGATATCCATCGTTTCTGTTGACAGTTTGCCGTAAGGCTCTGCGAGAATGGCTCTAGTGGTTTCGCTATTATCCGTGATAAGTCTCCGGAGCTCTGACTTAATATTTTCATTCATTACCTGCAAAAACTCCCTGCGTAAATTGTCTTTGTTATTCATTTATAAAATCTCATTTGTTGTTATCTGATGTGTCCCGGTGAGTATATTGATTATATGTGTTGTGAATGTTGGATTACGCACCAGACATACCATGGAATGAGAAACCGATAAATCCTGATAAATATCCATGAGTGCAAAAATCAAATGCGGCCTGTCGGCTGCCGTTCTGGCGATGATTGCCGCAGGGGCTTCTGCGCCTGAAATTCTCGACCAGTTTCTGGATAAAAAGGAAGGCAACCACATAACAGCATACCGTGATGGTACGGGTATCTGGACCATCTGCCGTGGAGCCACAATGGTGGACGGTAAGCCTGTCGTTCCTGGCATGAAACTGACGAAGACAAAATGCGAGCAGGTGAACGCCATCGAGCGCAATAAGGCGCTGGCGTGGGTGGAGGAAAATATCCAGGTATCGCTGACTGAGCCGCAGAAAGCAGGTATCGCGTCGTTCTGTCCGTACAACATTGGCCCAGGTAAGTGTTTCCCGTCGACGTTTTATAAGCAGCTTAATGCCGGTGATCGTAAAGGTGCCTGCGAGGCGTTTCGCTGGTGGATTAAGGATGGTGGCAAAGACTGCCGTATTCGCTCAAACAACTGCTACGGTCAGGTATCACGGCGTGACCAGGAAAGCATGCTGACGTGCTGGGGGATAGATAATTGATTAAGCTTGTGGCCATTGTATTGCTGTCAATTGGCTCATTTATTGCCGGAAATGTCTGGTGTAAAAGAGAATGGCAAACGAAATGGGCTGAGCGGGACAGTGAAGAGTCGTCGCAGATTGTTAATACGCAGATTGCTACCAGGATGATTGAACAGGGGCGTATTGTTGCCCGTGATGAGGCTGTCAAAGATGCACAAGAGAAAGCTGTCAAAGCCAATGCTACTGCTGCTGGTTTATCTGCCACTGTTAGTCAGTTACGGGAAAAAGCAACAAAGCTTACCAGTCAGACTGGAATCGGCAGAGCATACCGCAAATATTGCCGCTACCGTCAGAAGCAAAACAATCGAAAGCAACGTCGCAATGCTCGCCGACATGCCCGGAAGCCTTGCAGAAGAAGCTGGATATTATGCTAAACGAGCTGACGAAAATTACCGCGCTGGATTGACATGTGAACGCATTTATAATTCAGTCAGAGATTCAAATTATCTGACAGAGACGTACTAATAGTCACTGTAACTGAGGTACAGAGTGTGACAGGTATTATAAAATACCTGTCAGAGTGATGGTTCTTCTCTTCCTCACTTTTTATCATGCTGGTGCTCAGGGAGCATTCTGACAAGTGTATTGTCCTTCTGAATATAATGATGAATTAATGCAGCGCCAGCATGGAGTGTGATTAATAAATAACCAATGTTTGCAAGTGATTCATGAATAGTCTTGGCTACGGATTTTACTTCTCCGTCGGTGTTAGCGAAAGTGGGAATATCAATCCCCAGAAGGCTCCATGCTTTACCTCCAAAAACCATGATTGCAAGTCCTGATATTGGTAACACCAAAAAAGATATGTATAACAGGGTTTGCATGAATTTGGCTGATATCATTTGCCATGCAGGTGGGGGCGGCGTAATAGCTGGTGTTATATATTTATTATTGATAATTACTCTTATTATCATCAGTAGAAGGATAAATATACCAGCATTGTAATGTGTTTCTCTCATAAGCAAATAGGCGGAAGACCCTTTAGGAAACAAACCTCGAAGTTCCATGACAGCACAGGCTATAGCTATTAATACGAGAGTCAGCCAATGTAATTGAATTTGAAGTTTAGAGTATCTGTTCATATTTCATCCCTTAAGTGTTGTACCATGTCGAACATATAATATAAATCTTAACAAATCATTATTTCATCTGAGTGTTTAAGGCTGTGTTCTTGCAGATGTGCGGAGACACCTTTTGCTACGGGTAATTTCGCATCACTACAGGTTGATATAGCTTTGCGATAGTGAGGATTTTCATACTCATAACTGGCGCTGTATCGTCGCCGTGTTCCCGCATTAACAGAGACCGCAGCCATTACGGGATACTCCTCTGCGCGAGTGTGCGGGGATAATCAAAAACGATGCACACCGGTTTTTTACCGCGTTTATGATTCGCGAGTTTGTCCCTCATGCTCGCCAGTCCTGTGTGAGGGGGGATAAACAGGACGTGTATTCAGAGCCGTGCGACCGTGGTCGCATGATATTATTTATCAGGAGATAGTGATGGAAGAGTCGCAGAAATTTAATTCAGGAATGGAACGATTCAGTGCTCCTGAGCGAGAGCCTTACAACATGTATTCATTGAGTGCCTGTTGTAATATCGCTAAACATTAATCAGGTGACCAAATTTAGTGTGCCACTACATATCAGGTTTTTATAATGGTCAGCGTGCTAATCATGCCATAACAGGCTGATTAGTGGAGTGATGTTGTTCGCATTTTTGCACGGCAGGGGGGCAGATTTTTTGATGATAATGGCGAGTCTGGCGCGGTTGAATGCATTCCATTACATAAAAAGCCCTGATTAAATATTCAGGGCTTTGCGCTACAAAAATGAACATTTTATGGATACTGAAAATTCGTTGGTATGGCAAACAACCGATATGTGGATGTATCGGGTGGGAGAAGACCAATTTGACAGGAATAAGCCCCTGCAAAACTAAAAAAGAGTTCAACGAAATCAAACAGTTAATGTAGCAGGAAATTGGTATAAAAAAGCGACTAAAAGTCTTATTTTTCTTTTTATAAACAAATGGTTATTACCTTTTTCAAAATCTACCAGTCTGGTACATGGATATCGATACTACCGCAAATTATAAACTGGGCGGTGCACAGCAACACGACAGTGTACGCCTCGATCCGTGGGTGTTTATGTTCTCAGCAGGATATCGTTTTAATTCCCCGCAAAAATGACCCCGTAATTACGGGGTCAATAAGGACATGGTATAAAGGGTATTATTTCTTCGCTTCTACGCCATCAGTTTCAGCACGAATTAAAAATTTCTCAGTTGTTTGCGGAATATGCTGAATTAGCCAGTCGGCCATCTGCTTTTCCTCATTTAAAATCGCTTCGATGACCGGAATAGAGGCTGTATCACCGGCATTTTTTGCCGCAGCTAATAGTGAGGTATAGCAGGCGATTTCAAATTGCTCGAAGACATAGCCGCTAATGGAACCTTTGACAATTTCATCAGAAGGAAAAATACCACCGATAGACTGCCCAAGCGCCGCCATTTTACTCATGGAATCTTTAATGACTGAACGCGAAATGTCATTACGGTCAAGAATAGTTTCCAATTGAACAATCTGGTTTTTAGTTTCGCTAAGATGTTGTTCAATACGTGCGCGTAAATCAGGATAATTATCTATGCGGCTGGCCATGGATTCAAGCATAGATTCGGCTTGCTTTTCCATTGCGTGGGCGTCACGTAGCCAGTCATGATAATGTTCAATACGATTCATGAAAATGTCCTCTTTATAAAATTACTGAAAGTTGAAGTTCATATTTCAGGCTTTATTTTCGGCTTTCTTATTTACGTTATTAAGAGCCAGATCAGTCAGTTTGATGTCGGTGGCCTTTTCTTCTTCCAGAGTTTCTTTCAGAAGCTTCGCTGCTTTACGGTAACCTAATTGTTCAGCCAACGTTGCTAAGGTCCCGTAACTGGCGATCTCATAGTGCTCGACTTTCTGTGCAGCAGCAATGAGCGCGGCGTCACGCACTTCGTTTTTTTCTGTGCTCTCAATGACCTCATTAGCTTCTTCAATGAGTCCTTCCATTGCTACGCACTTCATGCGTTTAATTTTAAGATTTGATTCGGATTCTACGACTTGATCAATACGTTCTATCTGTCCATGAGTTTCCTCAAGGTGCGCATGAAAAGCCTGACTTAGTTTTTCGTTTGATGTCGCTCTGGAAAGTTTTGCCAGCGCGCGAGTTAACTGTTTTTCTGCGCTGTAGGTGTCTGAAAGCAGGTGAATAAATACATCTTCAATGGTCTTCATATTCATATTTTTCTCCAGTGAAATCACTGCGAGCCATACGGCTCGCAGATACAATTATCTTTATCAGCTGATATTAATAATTAACGGTGGATCAGGATTTTCCTGATTTATTACCACCGCTTTGTTGACCGCCTTTTTTACCCGCTTCGGATGCGCGTTGTGGATCGTTTTTAAAATTACCGCCGCTGTGCTGACCACCTTTACGACCTGCGTCGGATGCCTTCTCACGATCTTCGGCGAAATTTCCTGAACCACCACGATGTTCGGTCATGTTATTTCTCCCGTTGCGTTGCATTGTTTGATTAATATGAGTGTTGTGTGTCGACACTCATTAAAATTAGTCGCTAATAAGAATTAGTCAAATTAAGCGTAACAAGAAGGAGAGTGGAAAATATATTTTGAGGAAGGTTCTGGATATATTAGCAATTGCCTGAGGAATAAGTGACTTAGGAAAAATTATTGATTTTACTGGTGTTATGTTGCGGGATTAATTTGTTTGATTATATTACTGTTGGGCGGAAAAATGACGTAAGTTGACGTATGTTAGGTTAAGCGAAACGGTAAAAAGGCAAATAATAAATAAAATTAAGATTTTTCTGGCTTCGTTAAAGGAATACAAAATGCCGCCAGCAGAACTGACGGCTGTGGGATTAACTGCGTGTTGCCGCTTTCATCGGTTGTATAAAAGCTTTCAATGCCACCAACATTTTCTCTGGCTCATCAATATGTTGCTCGATGATTTTAACAATGGCCGAACCAGAAATCGCGCCCGCAGCTCCTGCATCAATCGCTGCTTTTACCTGTTCCGGGGCGGAAATACCAAACCCCTGTAACGGAGGCGCAGCATTGTACTCTTTCAGCTTCGCGACCAGATGATTGAGGGGTAACGCTGCGCGGTTTTCAGCTCCGGTCACGCCCGCACGCGACAGCAAATAGGTGTAACCACGACCATAAGAGGCTATCTGACGCAGCAAATCATCGTCGGCATTCGGCGGGCAGATAAATATAGGTGCGACGTTATGGCGCAACGCAGCCTGGCGGAAGGGCGCAGACTCTTCCACGGGCACATCGGCAACCAGCACCGAATCGACGCCGACTTTCTCGCACTGGGCATAAAACTCATCAATACCTTTGTTAAACACCAGGTTGGCATACATCAGAAGGCCAATGGGAATATTCGGGTGTTTCTGGCGAATCAGTGCCAGCATTTCAAAACATTGTGCCGGGGTCACACCCGCCGCAAAAGCACGCAGTGTGGCGTTTTGAATCGTCGGGCCATCTGCCAGCGGGTCAGAGAAGGGGATGCCTAACTCCAGCGCGTCAGCACCGGCTTCAATTAGCGTATCGATAATTTTCAGCGACTGCTCAATGCCCGGATCACCGAGCGTGACGAAAGGAACGAATGCGCCTTCTTTGCGCTCCTTCAAACGGGCAAACAGAGATTCGTAGCGTTCCATCAGATTTCCCCTCGTGCTTTCAAAATATCGTGAACGGTGAAGATGTCTTTGTCGCCGCGACCGGAAAGGTTAACCACCAGCAGCTGCTCTTTTTCCGGGTTTTCGCGCATCATTTTCAGCGCATGAGCCAGGGCATGGGAGGATTCCAGCGCCGGAATAATCCCTTCATGCAGGCACAGCGTTTTAAAGGCGTCCAGTGCTTCATCATCGGTAATTGAGACATAATCAGCGCGTCCAGTGCTGTTGAGATACGCGTGTTGCGGGCCGACAGACGGGAAATCCAGCCCGGCTGAGATGGAGTAAGATTCTTCAATCTGCCCGTCTTCTGTCTGCATCATCGGCGCTTTCATACCGAAATAGATGCCCACACGACCATGTTTCAATGGTGCACCGTGCTCGCCGGTTTCGATACCGTGACCGCCTGGCTCCACGCCAATCAGGCCAACGTCGGTTTCGTTGATGAAATCAGCAAACATCCCGATGGCATTCGAACCGCCGCCAACACAGGCGATAACGGCGTCTGGTAGGCGACCTTCTCTTTCCAGAATCTGTGCTTTGGTTTCTTCGCCAATCATCCGTTGAAACTCACGCACAATGGTCGGGTAAGGATGCGGGCCAGCTGCGGTGCCCAGCATATAGTGCGCGGTTTCATAACTGCCTGACCAGTCGCGCAGCGCCTCGTTACAGGCATCTTTCAGCGTCGCGGAACCGCTATGTACCGGAATCACTTCCGCGCCCATTAAGCGCATACGAAAAACGTTGGGCGACTGACGTTCGACGTCTTTGGCACCCATATAAATTCGACATTTCAGGCCAAGCAGGGCGCTGGCAAGGGCAGACGCCACACCATGCTGACCGGCACCGGTTTCGGCGATGATTTCGGTTTTACCCATCCGCTTCGCCAGTAAGGCCTGACCCAGCACCTGGTTTGTTTTATGTGCGCCGCCGTGCAGTAAATCTTCACGCTTCAGGTACAACGTGGTGTTAGTGCCGGCCGTAATATTCTGGCATTTAGTCAGCGCGGTCGGGCGTCCGGCATAGTTTTTTAGCAGATCATTAAACTGCGCCTGAAATTCTGGATCTTTTTGTGCGCTGACGAAGGCTTCTTCCAGCTGGCGCAGGGCAGGCATCAGGATTTGTGGCACGTACATGCCGCCAAACTCACCAAAATACGGGTTAAGTAATGTTGTCATTGTTCCTTTCCTTAATATGCGCGCAGTGTCTGGAAAACCGAGGCCAAAAGACGTGCGTCTTTGATGCCCGGTTGCGACTCTACAGCAGAATTAAAATCAAGCCCGGCGCAGCCGGTTTGTGCCGCTTCCACGCAGTTATCTGCGCCTAAGCCACCCGCCAGCAGAACGTTGCCAAGCGATTGACCGTTTAACAGTGACCAGTCGAAACGTTGCCCGCTTCCGCCCTGGCCGTTATCGAAAACATATTTATCAACGTGCTGAAAATCGCGCGCGGGCAGGGTTTCTCCAACACTCAATGCTTTCCAGATGGCAACGTTTGCTGGCAGAGCATCACGCAGTGCGTCGATATATTGCTGATCTTCACTGCCATGCAGTTGCACTGCCACCAGCGATAACACCTTAGCTTTGCCTGCCACATCGGCAATATCGTGATTGCGGAACACGCCAACATACTGCAACGGTGCCGCAGCCATCACTTCCTGCGCCTGTTCAACGCTGACGCAACGCGGTGATGTCGCAACAAAAATCAACCCACCGTAAATCGCGCCTGCGTCATAAGCTGCTTTAGCATCTTGCCCACGCGTCAGGCCACACACTTTATTCTCACCCAACAACACCCGGCGCACGGCGGCGTTTAGATCGTCGTGCGCCATCAGCGCCGAGCCAATCAAAAAGCCGTTAGCGAAGTGGCCTAATTCGCGCACCTGAGCGTAAGTATTGATGCCGGATTCGCTGATCACCGTCACGTTGTGCCCCAGTTTTGGCGCAAGCTCGCGCGTGCGGTTGAGATCAATCGACAAATCACGCAGATCGCGGTTGTTGATGCCAACGACCTTTGCCCCCAATGCAATGGCGCGCTCCAGTTCCTCTTCATTACTGACTTCGGTCAGCACACCCATCTTCAAACTATGGGCGACGGCTGCAAGCTGGCGATACGATTCGTCGTCCAGCACTGAAAGCATTAATAAGCAGGCATCAGCCTGGTAATAGCGCGCCAGATAGATCTGGTAAGGGTCGATAATAAAGTCTTTACATAAAATCGGCTGTGGCGCGATTTGGCTGACGATGGGGAGGAAATCAAAGCTTCCCTGGAAATATTTCTCATCAGTCAGCACCGAAATTGCCGAAGCGTAATGCTTATAAATCGAGGCAATGCGTGCCGGATCGAAATTATCACGGATCACGCCTTTTGATGGCGACGCTTTCTTGCATTCCAGAATAAATGCGGTACGTGCACCCTGTAGCGCATCATAAAAATGTCGCGTGCTCGGCTGAATTTCATTCTGAAAACTGGCAAGTGGTTGCTGCTGTTTACGGGCTTCTACCCAAATCGCCTTGTCCGCGACGATTTTCGCTAAAACGGTTTGCATCATTTACCCTCGTGCCGCCAGTGCGGTGACTCTGTCGTAAGCGGAACCACTACGCAGTACCTCAAGAACGGTTTGCGCATTGGCTTGCAGATCTTCCTGGCCATGCAGGCGCATTAACATGGCGACATTCGCCGCGACGGCTGCCTCATGGGCGGCGTCGCCTTTACCTTGTAACAAACGTGTTAAAATGTCACGGTTTTCTTCCGGCGTTCCGCCTGCCAGTTGTTCCTGGTGGTAGGGCGTCAGGCCAAAATCTTCTGCGGTCAACTGATAGCTTTTAATTTCGCCATCGTGCAACTCGGCAACAATCGTTGGTGCGTGTAACGAAACTTCATCCATTCCGCCGCTGTGCACAACCGCTGCGCGTTGATACCCCAACACGCGCAGCGTTTCGGCAATCGGCAGTACCAGCTCCGGACTATAAACACCAATTAACGCCAGCGGCGGATGCGCCGGGTTAATCAATGGCCCCAGCACGTTGAACAGAGTGCGGGTTTTCAGTTGCTGACGAACCGGCATCGCGTGGCGGAATCCGGTGTGATATTTCGGTGCAAAGAGGAAACAGACGCCTAACTCATCCAGCGCCTGGCGCGATTTATCGGCGTTCATATCAAGATTAATACCGAACGCCGCCAGCAGATCCGAAGAACCCGATTTACTGGAGACGCTGCGGTTGCCGTGTTTCGCCACTTTCAGCCCACAGGCTGCTGCAACAAAAGCACTGGCGGTAGAAATGTTGATACTGTTGCTGCCGTCACCGCCGGTGCCGACAATATCGGCAAACAGATAATCCGGGCGCGGGAACGGCGCAGCGTTTTCCAGAAGCGCAGTTGCTGCTCCGGCGATTTCGTTCGGGTGTTCGCCACGAATTTTCATGCTCACCAGCGCCGCCGCCAGTTGTTCCGGCTTCAGTTCACCACGTACCACTGCTGAAAATAGCTGGTGGCTTTCCTGCTGGCTAAGGGTCTGCGCCTGATACAGTTTTTCCAGAATCGGTTGCAGCGTGTTGGTGGGTTCCAGCTTTTGCTGCGCCCAGGCCAGCGTTTGTTCCAGCAAGCGAGCGCCCTGGGTGGTGAGAATGGATTCCGGATGGAACTGGAATCCACAGACGCGATCCGCATCATGACGAACCGCCATCACCATGCCATTAAAATGGGCGTTGATGGTTAAACCGGCCGGAATGTTACTGCCCACCAGCGAGTGATAACGCGCCACTGGCAGAGGGTTTGTTAACCCGGCAAACATCGCCTGACCGTCATGTTCAATGCTTGACGCTTTACCGTGCAGAATTTCGCCCGCCTGGCCGACATAACCCCCATAGGCTTCGACAATCGCCTGATGACCGAGGCAAATGCCAATAATCGGCAGCTTGCCGCGCAGACGAGTAATCAGTTCCGGCATGCAACCCGCTTCGCTCGGCACACCGGGGCCAGGAGAAAGCATCAGCACCGGATTGCTCATCGTCGCCAGGCGTTCAATTAAGGTCTGCGCCGGAATATGGTTGCGGTAAATCACCACGTTATGACCATTGCTGCGCAACTGATCTGCCAGGTTGTAAGTAAAAGAGTCGATATTATCGAGCAGCAGAATGTCAGCCATCAGAAAGTCTCCTGTGCATGATGCGCGGTGGCGATAGCGCGCAGTACAGCGCGGGCTTTATTACGGGTTTCGTCGGCTTCCGACTGCGGAACAGAATCAAGAACCACGCCAGCACCGGCCTGCACGGTGGCGATGCCGTTTTCCACCAGTGCCGAGCGGATCACAATGCAGGTGTCGAGATCGCCGTGTGCGGTGAAATAACCTACCGCGCCGCCGTAACTGCCGCGTCGACGACCTTCCGCTTCGGCAATTAACTGCATGGCGCGCACTTTCGGCGCACCGCTTAATGTGCCCATATTCATACAGGCGCGATAAGCGTGCAGGGCGTCAAGATCGTGGCGCAATTCACCGACAACGCGGGAGACGAGATGCATCACGTAAGAGTAACGGTCAACTTTGGTGAGGTCGGCAACGTAGCGGCTGCCGGGGGTGCAAATGCGTGCCAGATCATTACGGGCGAGATCCACCAACATCAGATGTTCCGAAAGCTCTTTATGGTCGGTACGCATCTCCAGTTCTATGCGGCTGTCGAGGTCTCTGTCCAGTGAACCATCGGCGCGACGACCTCGTGGGCGTGTTCCTGCAATCGGGTAGATTTCAATCTGGCGGCTGGTGGCGTCATACTTGAGCGAACTTTCCGGCGACGCACCGAACAGAGTGAAATCATCATCCTGCATAAAAAACATATACGGGCTGGGGTTACTCTTTTTCAGCACGTAATAGGCTGCCAGCGGTGACGGGCAGGGTAGTGAGAAACGGCGAGAGGGGACGACCTGGAAAATTTCTCCGGCGCGAATCGCTTTTTGCAACGAACGCACTACGCCACCGAACTCTTCATCGCTCTGATTACATTCACAACGCATATGCGGTACGGAAACCACTGGCAGCGGCGGCGCGGCTTCGGTCAGTTGCTGACGTAGTTCGTTCAGGCGTGCAGTGAGACGCTGTTTTTCTTCTTCATTCGGCGCAAACAGGCTGGCCTGAATGCGGGTGCTTTTTTTCTGATGGTCAATTACCATCAGCGTTTCAGCGAGATAAAAACAGAAATCAGGGCAGTTATTTTCCGCTGACAATTGCGGTAAATCTTCAAACCCCGCGACCAGGTCATAAGAGAACAGGCCGCCAAAGAACATCGCTTCCCGTTCTTCCTTCGGTACATTCAACAGATTCTGCAATAAGCGGAAAGCGTCAAAAACCGAAAGGGAGCATAAGCGGGCGTCTTCATCCAGCAGTGGACTGACAGGGGGGAAGCGCAGCACACGGCAGTTTGGTGATTGTTCATTTTCCACCCCCGCAGGCAGGGCGTTATCCAGTAGTGTCAGCAGGGTTTCGCCATTGCCGGAAAGCGCCTGGATTGTGACAGTGTCACCTAATGCTGTAATGCGCAGCGCACTGTCTACCAGCAGCAGGCTTTTTAAATCATCTTTGCTGTCGATATCTGCGGATTCCAGCAGCAGCGTTGCCGGACGATCCCCACACAACTGGTGAAAAAGCGCGGTGGGATTGTCGCGATAAGCGCCTTCGCAGGTTAGCAATTCGAGATTCGGTTTTTGTGTTTGCATTGTTATTCTCTAATTTTGTTCAAAAAAAAGCCCGCTGATTAGGCGGGCTGGGTATCTGATTGCTTTACGCATGGTGAATACACTGCCCGTTTCAGGAAGTGCGCCACCAACCTTTCAGTACGAAAATTGCTTTCATTGTCGATACCCTTTTTGCGTGAACTTTCGTACTAGTTAACTAGTTCAATGATTAATTGTCAACAGCTCATTTCAGAATATTTGCCAGAACCGTTATGATGTCGGCGCAAAAAACATTATCCAGAACGGGAGTGCGCCTTGAGCGACACGAATTACGCAGTGATTTACGACCTGCACAGCCATACGACAGCTTCCGATGGCTGTCTGACGCCAGAAGCATTGGTGCACCGTGCAGTCGAGATGCGCGTCGGCACCCTGGCGATCACCGACCATGACACCACAGCTGCAATCGCGCCAGCAAGAGAGGAAATTTCACGTTCGGGACTGGCGCTGAATCTTATTCCCGGCGTGGAAATTTCCACGGTCTGGGAAAATCATGAAATTCATATTGTCGGGCTGAATATTGATATTACTCATCCGCTAATGTGTGAGTTCCTCGCGCAGCAGACAGAACGGCGCAATCAGCGGGCGCAGCAAATTGCCGAAAGACTTGAAAAAGCGCAAATACCTGGGGCGCTGGAAGGCGCACAACGACTGGCGCAGGGCGGCGCAGTGACGCGCGGTCATTTTGCGCGTTTCCTTGTTGAGTGCGGCAAAGCCAGTTCAATGGCGGATGTCTTTAAAAAGTATCTGGCGCGCGGGAAAACCGGATACGTTCCGCCACAGTGGTGTACAATAAAACAAGCTATTGATGTCATTCATCATTCTGGCGGTAAGGCGGTGCTAGCTCATCCTGGGCGGTACAATCTTAGTGCTAAATGGCTGAAAAGATTGGTTGCGCATTTTGCCGAACACCACGGCGACGCGATGGAAGTCGCGCAGTGCCAGCAATCGCCCAATGAACGCACCCAGCTGGCGACACTTGCGCGTCAGCATCATTTATGGGCATCACAAGGATCTGATTTTCATCAGCCATGCCCGTGGATCGAACTGGGTCGTAAACTCTGGCTGCCCGCAGGCGTTGAAGGCGTCTGGCAGCTATGGGAACAGCCGCAGAACACCACAGAGAGGGAATTATGAGCCAGTTTTTTTATATTCATCCTGATAACCCGCAGCAACGTCTGATCAACCAGGCGGTGGAGATCGTGCGTAAAGGCGGGGTGATTGTTTATCCAACTGATTCCGGCTATGCGCTCGGCTGTAAAATTGAAGATAAAAACGCGATGGAGCGTATTTGTCGTATTCGCCAGCTGCCGGACGGTCACAACTTTACCCTGATGTGTCGCGATCTTTCTGAACTCTCGACCTATTCATTTGTCGATAACGTTGCGTTTCGTTTAATGAAAAACAACACGCCGGGCAACTATACCTTCATCCTGAAGGGGACGAAGGAAGTGCCACGCCGTCTGTTGCAGGAAAAACGCAAAACCATCGGGATGCGTGTGCCTTCTAACCCGATTGCGCAGGCGTTGCTTGAAGCACTGGGCGAACCGATGCTTTCCACTTCGCTAATGCTGCCAGGCAGCGAATTTACCGAATCCGATCCGGAAGAAATTAAAGACCGTCTGGAAAAACAGGTAGATTTGATTATTCACGGCGGCTATCTCGGGCAGAAACCAACAACGGTTATTGATCTTACCGATGATACGCCGGTCGTGGTGCGTGAAGGCGTAGGTGATGTGAAGCCGTTCTTATAACAAATTGCGTTCCACGGATGGAAGATTATGGCAGGGATAGATCGCTGCATTTTGCTGTTGATAGTTGGGCTTTTTTTCTCTTCGTTGAGTTATGCGAAAAACACGGAGATCCCTTCTTATGAAGAAGGGATCTCGCTCTTTGATGTTGAAGCCACTCTGCAACCGGATGGGGTGCTCGACATCAAAGAAAATATTCATTTTCAGGCGCGAAATCAGCAGATTAAGCACGGATTTTATCGTGATTTACCACGACTCTGGATGCAGCCTGATGGGGACGCTGCACTGCTGAACTATCATATTGTTGACGTCACCCGTGATGGTATTCCTGAACCCTGGCATCTTGACTGGCATATCGGGTTAATGAGTATTGTCGTGGGCGATAAACAACGTTTCTTGCCTCAAGGCGACAATCATTATCAAATTCATTATCAGGTTAAAAATGCTTTCCTGCGTGAGGGAGATTCAGATCTGTTAATCTGGAACGTGACGGGTAACCACTGGCCGTTTGAAATCTATAAGACCCGATTTTCACTCAAGTTCCCTGATATTGCGGGTAATCCATTTCGCGAAATCGATCTCTTTACTGGAGAAGAGGGCGACACATATCGAAATGGCCGCATCCTTGAGGACGGAAGAATTGAATCCCGCGATCCGTTTTATCGTGAAGATTTCACGGTACTCTACCGCTGGCCTCACGCTTTACTTAGCAATGCCCCGGCTCCACAAACGACGAATATTTTCAGCCATCTTCTTTTACCCTCCACGTCATCGTTGTTAATTTGGTTTCCGTGTCTGTTCTTGGTTTGTGGATGGTTATATCTCTGGAAGCGCAGGCCGCAATTTACGCCGGTAGATGTGATTGAAACCGATGTCATTCCGCCAGATTACACGCCCGGAATGTTACGTCTCGATGCGAAGCTGGTTTACGACGATAAAGGTTTTTGTGCCGATATCGTAAATCTGATTGTGAAAGGAAAAATTCATCTGGAAGATCAGTATGATAAGAACCAGCAAATCCTGATTTGTGTTAATGAAGGCGCGACCAGAAATAATGAGGTATTACTGCCCGCAGAGCAGTTATTACTGGAAGAGTTATTTCGTAAAGGCGATAAGGTCGTTCTTACGGGGAGACGCAACAGAGTCTTACGCAGGGCATTTTTACGGATGCAGAAATTTTATCTGCCGCGTAAAAAGTCTTCGTTTTACCGACCGGATGCGTTTTTGCAATGGGGCGGACTGGCGATATTAGCAGTCATTTTTTATGGAAACCTGAGTCCCGTTGGCTGGGCAGGTATGAGTCTGGTGGCTGATATGTTTATCATGACCTGCTGGCTTCTTCCTTTTTTGTTTTCTTCCCTTGCGCTTTTGTTTGCCCGCGATGATGACAAGCCTTGCGTTAATCGTGTAATCATCACTTTGTTTTTACCACTGATTTGTTCAGGCGTGGCTTTCTATTCTCTCTACATCAATGTCGGAGATGTGTTCTTTTACTGGTATATGCCAGCCGGTTATTTTAGTGCCGTTTTCCTGACGGGGTATCTCACCGCCCTGGGGTATATTTTTCTGCCACAGTTTACACAAACTGGGCAGCAACGTTATGCCCACGGCGAGGCTATCGTCAACTATCTTGCGCGTAAAGAGGCGGCAACGCACAGTGGGCGGCGGCGGAAAGGGGAAACACGGAAACTGGATTACACTTTGTTAGGTTGGGCGGTCTCGGCAAACCTTGGCAGAGAATGGGCAGCACGTATCACTCCGTCACTTACAGCGGCTGTTCGCGCTCCGGAAATTGCCCGTAGCGGCGTTTTATTCTCATTACAGATGCACCTGAGTCTGGGAGCTAATACCAGTTTGTTGGGGCGAAGTTATTCCGGTAGTAGTGCCGGTGGCGGTGGCGCAGGCGGTGGTGGCTGGTAATCAAGCTGATGTTAATCGAAACAAGCTTTAACCCTAAAGATAGTGTAGTATGTTGCGCCTCAAAGCCAGGCCAGTTAAAACGTCATGTCGTTGACTTAAGGCTGGAAGAGTTCGAACAGACTTTACTATCAGTGAGTCAGATGTAAGTTCTGACTCACTGTTGCACAAAGCATATCAGACGCCTGGGAAGGCGACACCAAAAGGAAGCTCTATGAGCGAAAAGCTACAGAAAGTGCTGGCGCGTGCCGGCCACGGTTCTCGCCGTGAAATCGAATCTATTATTGAAGCCGGTCGTGTGAGTGTTGATGGCAAAATTGCTAAACTCGGCGATCGCGTTGAAGTTACTCCTGGACTGAAAATTCGTATCGATGGTCACCTGATTTCGGTGCGTGAGTCCGCTGAGCAAATTTGTCGCGTGCTGGCCTATTACAAGCCGGAAGGTGAGTTATGTACCCGTAACGACCCGGAAGGGCGTCCAACAGTGTTTGACCGTCTGCCGAAGCTGCGTGGCGCACGCTGGATTGCCGTAGGTCGTCTCGACGTTAATACCTGTGGTCTGTTGCTGTTCACCACCGACGGTGAACTGGCAAACCGTTTAATGCACCCAAGCCGTGAAGTTGAACGTGAATATGCCGTGCGTGTATTTGGTCAGGTTGACGACGCGAAACTGCGTGATTTGAGTCGTGGCGTGCAGTTGGAAGATGGTCCGGCAGCCTTTAAAACCATTAAGTTCAGCGGCGGCGAAGGGATCAACCAGTGGTACAACGTTACTCTGACCGAAGGCCGTAACCGTGAAGTTCGTCGTTTGTGGGAAGCGGTTGGTGTGCAGGTAAGCCGCCTGATCCGTGTTCGTTACGGTGATATCCCACTGCCAAAAGGTCTGCCACGCGGTGGCTGGACGGAGCTGGACCTCGCCCAGACTAACTATCTGCGCGAACTGGTGGAGCTACCGCCAGAAACCAGCTCTAAAGTCGCTGTAGAAAAAGACCGTCGTCGCATGAAGGCGAATCAGATTCGTCGTGCGGTGAAACGTCACAGTCAGGTGAGCGGCGGTCGTCGTTCTGGCGGACGTAATAATAACGGTTAATCAAAGTATGCCGGACGTCATATCCGGCATTTTTACAGATTAGTAATCAATCCCTATCTGCGCTTTTACACCGGCATCAAACGCATGTTTGATGGGGCGTAATTCACTTACCGTATCCGCCAATTCAAGAATATCCCGATGACAACCACGACCCGTGATAATCACCGTCTGTTGATGTGGACGTTTATTTAACGCCTGCACCACTTCTTCCAGTGGCAAATAGTCATACGCCACCATATACGTCAGCTCATCGAGCAAAACCATATCCAGTGAGGAATCCGCCAGCATTCGTTTTGCATGTTGCCAGACTTCGCGGCAGGCAGCGGTATCAGACTCACGGTTTTGCGTATCCCAGGTGAAGCCAGTTGCCATTACCTGAAACTCAACGCCGTGCGGCTCCAGCAGATTTCGTTCGCCATTAGGCCAGGTGCCCTTAATAAATTGCACGACGCCCACTTTTTTTCCGTGACCTACTGCGCGTGTTGCCGTACCAAATGCCGCTGTGGTTTTGCCTTTTCCATTGCCAGTAAAAACGATAATAATGCCGCGTTCATCCTGGGCCTGCGCCACACGGGCATCCACTTTTTCTTTAACTCGCTGCTGACGCTGTTGGTAGCGTTCATCACTCATTGGGAAATTCCTGGTTTACGGCCCGGTTGGGCGTCAAAGGTCATGCCGGTTTTACGGCGGCTATCATCGCCCATCAGCCAGAGGTAAAGTGGCATGATATCAGCGGGGGTTTTGAGTTTCTGCGGATCTTCCGTCGGGAAGGCGCTGGCACGCATGGCGGTGCGCGTACCGCCTGGGTTAATGCAGTTCACGCGCAGGCGCTGTTGATATTCATCGGCCAGTACCTGCATCATTCCTTCGGTGGCAAATTTTGAGGCAGCGTATGCACCCCAATTAGCCCGACCCTGACGCCCGACGCTTGATGAGGTAAAGACCAGCGAACCGGCGTCCGATTTGAGTAATAAAGGAAGCAGTGCCTGGGTCAGCATAAAGGTGGCATTAACGTTGACCTGCATGACATCCTGCCAGACCTGCGGATTTTGTTCACTCATCGGGCAAACTTCGCCAAGCAATCCGGCATTATGCAAAACGCCGTCCAGACGCGGATAATTAACGGCAATGCGCTGTGCCAGTTGATGGCAATCTTCGGATGTGCAGGTCAGTAAATCGAGAATAAACCACTGTGGATGACGTCCGGTCTCTTCGAATATACGCTGGGCGACCTGACGTAATTTTTCTTCATTACGACCCAGTAAAATCACTGTCGCGCCATAACGCGCATAAGTCTGAGCGGCTTCACGACCAATGCCGTCGCTGGCGCCGGTTACCAGGATAATACGATCATTGAGTAAATCTTGTTTTGGTTGGTAATGCATGGCTACTCCTCAACGACATCATCAGTCGCGCTGCCAGTGTACTTTATGACTTTGAGGGGTTATGCCTTAAACAGAGGCGCATTTCAATCGGCCTGGGGCGATAACGCCGCAAAATGAATACTTTGTCATACTTTCTCGTCAAGAATATCTCTGCGAGACGGCTTAACGTGCCTGTTGTAAACTGTGAGGCAAAGCGTTGTTTAACCAAGGTGGGACTCGTGGAATTGTTGTCTGAATATGGTTTGTTTTTGGCGAAAATTGTCACTGTTGTTGTGGCGATTGCGGCTGTTGCCGCCATTATTGTCAATGTTGCGCAACGTAATAAACGCCAGCGTGGCGAGTTACGGGTTAACAATCTCAGCGAACAATATAAGGAGATGAAAGAAGAACTGGCAGCAGCGCTGATGGATCCGCATCAGCAAAAGCAGTGGCACAAAGCGCAGAAGAAAAAGCACAAGCAAGAAGCGAAAGCAGCGAAAGCAAAAGCCAAACTGGGTGAGGTGGTGACTGACAGTAAACCCCGCGTCTGGGTACTGGATTTCAAAGGCAGCATGGACGCGCATGAAGTTAACTCATTACGTGAAGAGATAACCGCAGTACTCGCGGCATTTAAGCCACGGGATCAGGTTGTTTTGCGTCTGGAAAGCCCCGGCGGTATGGTTCATGGTTATGGCCTGGCAGCCTCACAATTGCGGCGTCTGCGCGATAAAAACATTCCTTTAACCGTTACGGTAGACAAAGTGGCTGCCAGCGGCGGGTACATGATGGCCTGTGTGGCGGACAAAATTGTTTCTGCGCCGTTTGCCATTGTTGGTTCCATCGGTGTGGTAGCGCAAATGCCCAACTTTAACCGCTTCCTGAAAAGTAAAGATATTGATATTGAACTGCATACTGCCGGGCAATATAAGCGCACGCTGACATTGCTGGGTGAAAATACTGAAGAAGGGCGCGAAAAATTCCGCGAAGAACTGAACGAAACACATCAGATATTTAAAGATTTTGTAAAACGTATGCGTCCATCTCTGGATATTGAAGAGGTGGCTACCGGTGAACACTGGTACGGGCAACAGGCGGTAGAGAAAGGCCTGGTTGACGAAATCAACACCAGTGATGAAGTGATTCTTAATCTGATGGACGGTCGAGAAGTGGTCAATGTGCGTTATATGCAGCGTAAACGGTTAATCGATCGGTTTACCGGCAGTGCGGCAGAGAGCGTCGACCGATTGTTGCTACGCTGGTGGCAGCGTGGGCAAAAGCCTTTGATGTAAAAGACAAACGCGAGGTTCAGGCCTCGCGTTTTGCTTTAATCTACCAGATGATATTTTTCCGAGAGCACGTGTGCCAGGTGTTTGAACATATTAAACACCGCAGTGCTTTTCGCTGTCGGCAGCCCTTGCTCATCTAAAAAGTAATCGCCAGTAAACACCAGCACGCCATTACGCTGCGTGACGCCGGTGGCTTCAATTCCTGCGAGTGTGTCCTCATGCTCACGAATGATTTTGTTGGCCTCTTTCAACAGCGTTTCGCGGTCGATGGGTTGTGTCTCTTTGTTCATTATTTACTCCTTAAACAAGGACATTAGTCTACGCCAGGCATGGCATGCAGACAAATATACCACGCTGGCGTCAGGAGCGCCTTACTGGCAACTTTGGATTTTGCATGCTAATAAAGTTGCGTAACGGATTTTATCAGGTACAGTGTGACGCTTTCGTCAATCTGGCAATAGATTTGCTTGACATTCGACCAAAATTCCGTCGTGCTATAGCGCCTGTAGGCCAAGACCTGTTAACTCAGTCACCGGAATTTTCGTGAACAGAGTCACGACAAGGGGTTGATATCCGCAGAGAGCGAGTCCATATCGGTAACTCGTTGCCAGTGGAAGGTTTATCAATGTGCGACGCATTCCTGGAAGAATCAAATTAGGTAAGGTGAATATGGGTAAAGCTCTTGTCATCGTTGAGTCCCCGGCAAAAGCCAAAACGATCAACAAGTATCTGGGTAGTGACTACGTGGTGAAATCCAGTGTCGGTCACATCCGCGATTTGCCGACCAGTGGCTCAGCTGCTAAAAAGAGTGCCGACTCTACCTCCACCAAAACGGCTAAAAAGCCTAAAAAGGATGAACGTGGCGCTCTCGTCAACCGTATGGGGGTTGACCCGTGGCACAATTGGGAGGCGCACTATGAAGTGTTGCCTGGTAAAGAGAAGGTCGTCTCTGAACTGAAACAACTGGCTGAAAAAGCCGACCACATCTATCTCGCAACCGACCTTGACCGCGAAGGGGAAGCCATTGCATGGCACCTGCGGGAAGTGATTGGGGGTGATGAAGCTCGCTATAGCCGAGTGGTGTTTAACGAAATTACTAAAAACGCGATCCGCCAGGCGTTCAACAAACCCGGCGAACTGAATATTGATCGTGTTAATGCCCAGCAGGCGCGTCGCTTTATGGATCGCGTCGTGGGTTATATGGTTTCTCCGCTGTTGTGGAAAAAGATCGCTCGCGGTCTTTCCGCCGGGCGTGTGCAATCCGTAGCGGTTCGCCTGGTGGTTGAGCGTGAGCGTGAAATTAAAGCGTTCGTGCCGGAAGAATTCTGGGAAGTCGATGCCAGTACGACTACGCCGTCTGGTGAAGCGTTGGCTTTGCAGGTGACTCATCAGAACGATAAACCGTTCCGCCCGGTCAACAAAGAACAAACTCAGGCTGCGGTAAGTCTGCTTGAAAAAGCGCGCTACAGCGTGCTGGAACGTGAAGACAAACCGACAACCAGTAAACCAGGCGCTCCTTTTATTACCTCTACGCTGCAACAAGCTGCCAGCACCCGTCTTGGTTTTGGCGTGAAAAAAACCATGATGATGGCGCAGCGTCTGTATGAAGCTGGCTATATCACTTACATGCGTACCGACTCCACTAACCTGAGTCAGGACGCGGTAAACATGGTTCGCGGTTATATCAGCGATAATTTTGGTAATAAATATCTGCCGGAAAGCCCGAACCAATACGCCAGCAAAGAAAACTCACAGGAAGCGCACGAAGCGATTCGTCCTTCAGATGTCAATGTGATGGCGGAATCGCTGAAAGATATGGAAGCAGATGCGCAGAAACTGTACCAGTTAATCTGGCGTCAGTTTGTTGCCTGTCAAATGACCCCAGCGAAATATGACTCCACCACGCTGACCGTTGGCGCGGGTGACTTCCGCCTGAAAGCGCGCGGTCGTATTCTGCGTTTCGACGGCTGGACGAAAGTTATGCCAGCTCTGCGTAAAGGCGATGAAGATCGTATTTTACCGGCTGTCGATAAAGGTGACTCCCTGTCGCTTGTTGAACTGACGCCTGCGCAGCACTTTACCAAGCCGCCAGCCCGTTTTAGCGAAGCTTCACTGGTTAAAGAACTGGAAAAACGCGGGATCGGTCGTCCGTCTACCTATGCGTCGATCATTTCGACCATTCAGGATCGCGGCTATGTGCGTGTGGAAAACCGTCGCTTCTATGCGGAAAAAATGGGTGAGATCGTTACCGATCGCCTGGAAGAAAATTTCCGCGAGTTAATGAATTACGACTTTACCGCGCAGATGGAAAACAGCCTCGACCAGGTGGCAAATCACGAAGCAGAGTGGAAAGCTGTACTGGATCACTTCTTCTCTGATTTCACTCAGCAGTTAGATAAAGCGGAAAAAGATCCGGAAGAGGGCGGTATGCGCCCGAACCAGATGGTTCTGACCAGCATTGACTGCCCGACCTGTGGTCGAAAAATGGGGATTCGCACCGCCAGCACCGGGGTATTCCTGGGCTGTTCCGGTTATGCGCTGTCGCCGAAAGAGCGTTGCAAAACCACCATCAACCTGGTGCCGGAAAACGAAGTGCTTAACGTGCTGGAAGGCGAAGACGCTGAAACCAACGCGCTGCGCGCCAAACGTCGTTGCCCGAAATGCGGTACAGCGATGGACAGCTATCTCATCGATCCAAAACGTAAGTTGCATGTCTGTGGTAATAATCCAACCTGCGACGGTTACGAGATCGAAGAGGGCGAATTCCGTATTAAAGGTTATGACGGCCCGATCGTTGAGTGTGAAAAATGTGGTTCTGAAATGCACCTGAAAATGGGGCGTTTCGGTAAGTACATGGCTTGCACCAATGAAGAGTGTAAAAACACACGTAAGATTTTACGTAACGGTGAAGTCGCGCCGCCGAAAGAAGATCCGGTTCCGCTGCCAGAATTACCGTGCGAAAAATCGGATGCTTATTTCGTGTTGCGTGACGGCGCTGCCGGCGTGTTCCTGGCGGCCAATACTTTCCCGAAATCACGTGAAACGCGTGCGCCGCTGGTGGAAGAGCTTTATCGCTTCCGCGACCGTTTACCAGAAAAATTGCGTTATCTGGCTGATGCGCCACAGCAAGATCCAGAAGGTAATAAGACAATGGTTCGTTTTAGCCGGAAAACCAGGCAGCAATATGTCTCTTCGGAAAAAGACGGAAAGGCAACTGGCTGGTCAGCATTTTATGTTGATGGCAAATGGGTTGAAGGGAAAAAATAACCTTTAATTCTTTCTGGTTTTTAAAACAAAGGGTCGCAAAAGCGACCCTTTTTTATTGCATATTATTTTATCTCCACACCTATACACTAAAGCTATAAATGATATAGTGGTTATAGTTAGCACCTTTTTTATTATTAAATCGTATTAGTCACCCGTCAGGAGTGACGAAAAAACGATGTTCTGATGGCGTCTAATTGGATGGTTTAACATGAAATTACAACAACTTCGCTATATTGTTGAGGTCGTCAATCATAACCTGAACGTCTCATCAACGGCTGAAGGACTTTACACATCACAACCTGGGATCAGTAAGCAAGTCAGAATGCTGGAAGATGAGCTGGGTATTCAAATTTTTTCCCGTAGCGGTAAGCATTTGACGCAGGTTACTCCAGCCGGGCAGGAAATAATTCGTATCGCTCGTGAAGTTCTGTCGAAAGTTGATGCTATTAAATCGGTCGCCGGAGAGCATACCTGGCCTGATAAAGGCTCGCTGTATATCGCCACCACGCATACTCAGGCGCGCTATGCATTACCGAATGTCATCAAAGGTTTCATTGAGCGTTATCCTCGCGTTTCTTTGCATATGCATCAGGGATCGCCGACACAAATCGCCGATGCCGTCTCTAAAGGTAATGCCGATTTCGCTATCGCCACGGAAGCACTTCATTTGTATGAAGATTTGGTGATGCTGCCATGCTATCACTGGAATCGGGCTATTGTGGTGACACCTGACCATCCGCTGGCGGGCAAAAAAGCAATTACCATTGAAGAACTGGCGCAGTATCCGTTGGTGACGTATACCTTCGGTTTTACCGGACGCTCCGAGCTGGATACCGCCTTTAACCGCGCAGGGTTGACGCCGCGTATTGTTTTCACGGCTACCGATGCTGACGTGATTAAAACTTACGTTCGCTTAGGGCTGGGTGTTGGGGTAATTGCCAGCATGGCGGTGGACCCGGTTTCTGACCCTGATCTGGTTCGTGTTGATGCGCATGACATTTTCAGCCATAGCACAACCAAAATTGGTTTTCGTCGCAGTACGTTTTTGCGCAGTTATATGTATGATTTCATTCAGCGTTTTGCGCCGCATTTAACCCGCGATGTCGTTGATGCCGCCGTAGCATTGCGTTCCAATGAAGAAATTGAGATCATGTTTAAAGATATCAAATTGCCGGAAAAATAATTACCTGCATTATTTCCGGCACCTTTTATGTTTTCGGGGTGCCGGAATATATCCTTTGTTCTTTCTTATTTGTACACCGCTCACAATATAATTATCCCTCAAATCTTTATGGTAAATCGGACGTAAAGTAGTGTCTAATTACCTGCCTCGCAAACTCCAGCCTTCAAATATCTATTTCAGGTCAAAAGATTGAATTATTCACTGGAGACGATTCGTAAATTAGCTGGATTTTTGACTAAAGTTTCATTAGGATTTGTCTCATCAATTGATTAATTATACCAATCGTTTAGCGTATTACTGATAAGTGATGGCGATTATATGAGGTTAGCAATGCCTTCTGGAAAGCAGGAACCCCGCAGGGACCCTGAATTGAAACGCAAAGCCTGGCTTGCGGTATTTCTTGGTTCTGCGCTCTTCTGGGTGCTTGTCGCACTGCTAATTTGGAAAGTGTGGGGGTAAAGCATGGTCGTTCAGGAGCAGCATCAGATTGCTTTGCCACTGTCTCAGCATAGTGACAATGAAACGGAAACGAAACGGGAATGTTCAGTCGTTATTCCGGATGGCTGGAAACTGACGTCGCAACAGCAAGCGTTTATAGAGATGTTTGCTGAAGATGAGCAGCAGAAACAATAATTATCATCATTCTTATTATTCGATATATTCGTGAATTAAACGGTTTTTAATACACCACAGCAATAAAAGGTTGAATAATTTCAACAGAAAGTAATAACAAGTGAGGGGTGTAGCCTATGATCACCACAAATATGAAATATTGGTCCTGGATGGGCGCATTTTCTCTGTCGATGCTCTTCTGGGTTGAACTCATCTGGATAGTTGCTCACTAATCTCTGACCTCGCTGTGGCGAGGTTTTTCTTTTCTTATCCGCAAGATTTCTCCTCTTTTATCAATTTGGGTTGTTATCAAATCGTTACGCAATGTTTGTGTTATCTTTAATATTCACCCTGAAGAGAATCAGGGCATCGCAACCCTGTTATTAAGGAGGAGCTATGTCGTCAACCCTACGAGAAGCCAGTAAGGATACGTTGCAGGCCAAAGATAAAACTTACCATTACTACAGCCTGCCACTTGCTGCTAAATCACTGGGCGATATCACCCGTCTGCCTAAGTCACTCAAAGTTCTGCTCGAAAACCTGCTCCGCTGGCAGGATGGTAACTCGGTTATCGAAGAGGATATCCACGCGCTGGCGGGCTGGTTGAAAAATGCCCATGCTGACCGTGAAATTGCCTACCGCCCGGCAAGAGTGTTAATGCAGGACTTTACCGGCGTGCCCGCTGTCGTGGATCTTGCGGCGATGCGAGAAGCGGTAAAACGTCTCGGCGGCGATACCGCGAAAGTGAATCCACTCTCACCGGTTGATCTGGTCATTGACCATTCGGTGACCGTCGATCGTTTTGGCGATGATGAGGCATTCGAGGAAAACGTGCGTCTGGAAATGGAGCGAAACCACGAACGTTATGTATTCCTGAAATGGGGACAGCAGGCCTTCAGCCGTTTTAGCGTTGTGCCGCCAGGTACAGGGATTTGCCATCAGGTTAACCTCGAATATCTCGGCAAAGCAGTGTGGAGCGAATTGCAGGATGGTGAATGGATTGCTTATCCGGATACGCTCGTCGGCACCGACTCACACACTACGATGATCAACGGTCTTGGCGTGCTGGGGTGGGGCGTTGGCGGGATCGAAGCGGAAGCCGCAATGTTAGGTCAGCCGGTTTCCATGCTTATCCCGGATGTAGTGGGCTTTAAACTCAGCGGAAAATTACGTGAAGGTATCACCGCCACAGACCTGGTTCTTACCGTCACTCAGATGCTGCGTAAACATGGCGTGGTGGGGAAATTCGTCGAATTTTACGGCGATGGGCTGGATTCGCTGCCGCTGGCAGATCGCGCCACCATTGCCAATATGTCGCCAGAATATGGCGCGACCTGCGGCTTCTTCCCAATCGATGCGGTCACCCTCGATTACATGCGTTTAAGCGGGCGCAGTGAAGATCAGGTCGAGCTGGTCGAAAAATATGCTAAAGCGCAGGGCATGTGGCGTAACCCGGGCGATGAACCGATTTTTACCAGTACGTTAGAACTGGATATGAATGACGTTGAAGCGAGTCTGGCGGGGCCAAAACGCCCACAGGATCGCGTTGCACTGCCCGATGTACCAAAAGCTTTTGCCGCCAGTAACGAGCTGGAAGTGAATGCCACGCATAAAGATCGCCAACCGGTCGATTATGTTATGAACGGACATCAGTATCAGTTGCCTGATGGCGCAGTGGTTATTGCTGCCATCACGTCATGTACCAACACCTCTAATCCAAGTGTACTGATGGCCGCAGGCTTGCTGGCTAAAAAAGCCGTAACTCTGGGCCTGAAGCGGCAACCGTGGGTCAAAGCGTCGCTGGCACCGGGTTCGAAAGTGGTTTCTGATTATCTGGCAAAAGCCAAACTGACTCCGTATCTCGATGAACTTGGCTTCAACCTTGTGGGATATGGCTGTACCACCTGTATTGGTAACTCTGGTCCGTTGCCCGCTCCTATCGAAACTGCAATCAAAAAAGGCGATTTAACCGTTGGTGCGGTGCTGTCCGGCAACCGTAACTTTGAAGGCCGTATTCATCCGCTGGTTAAAACCAACTGGCTGGCTTCGCCGCCGTTGGTGGTTGCCTATGCGCTGGCGGGAAATATGAATATCAACCTGGCTTCAGAGCCTATCGGCCATGATCGTAAAGGCGATCCGGTATATCTGAAAGATATCTGGCCATCGGCACAAGAAATTGCCCGCGCAGTAGAACAGGTCTCTACAGAGATGTTCCGTAAAGAGTACGCAGAAGTTTTCGAAGGGACAGCTGAGTGGAAAGAAATTAACGTTGCGCGATCCGATACCTACGGTTGGCAGGATGATTCGACCTATATTCGCTTATCGCCGTTCTTTGATGAAATGCAGGCAACACCAGCACCTGTGGAAGATATTCACGGTGCGCGGATCCTCGCAATGCTGGGGGATTCAGTCACCACTGACCATATCTCTCCGGCGGGCAGTATTAAGCCCGACAGTCCGGCGGGTCGATATCTACAAGGTCGAGGTGTTGAGCGGAAAGACTTTAACTCCTACGGTTCGCGGCGCGGTAACCATGAGGTGATGATGCGCGGCACATTCGCCAATATTCGCATTCGTAACGAAATGGTGCCCGGTGTTGAAGGTGGAATGACGCGGCATTTACCTGCCAGCGATGTCGTTTCTATTTATGATGCAGCGATGCGCTATAAGCAGGAGAAAACGCCTCTGGCGGTGATTGCCGGTAAAGAATATGGTTCTGGCTCCAGCCGTGACTGGGCGGCAAAAGGTTCGCGTCTGCTTGGTATCCGGGTGGTTATTGCCGAATCGTTTGAACGAATTCACCGCTCGAATTTAATTGGCATGGGCATTCTGCCGCTGGAATTTCAGCAAGGCGTGACGCGTAAAACATTAGGGCTGACCGGGGAAGAGAAGATTGATATTGTCGATCTGCAAAATCTACAACCGGGCGCGACGGTTCCGGTGACGCTGACGCGTGCTGATGGTAGCCAGGAAGTTGTGCCGTGCCGTTGTCGCATCGACACCGCGACGGAATTAACCTATTACCAGAACGACGGTATTTTGCATTATGTTATTCGTAATATGTTGAAGTAACGAGTATTTGCTTGCCGGAAGTAAGATAACCGGCAAGCAAATTAACTTTACAACGTAAGTGGGTTATTTGTTCAGCAAATGCCCCATTTTCTCGGCTTTGGTATCGAGATAATGTTCGTTATTGGGGTTACGACCAACAATCAACGGCACGCGTTCAACAATATTAATCCCGGCTTCGGTCAGAATTTCGACTTTTTTCGGGTTGTTGGTTAACAAACGGACTTCATTGACACCAAGGAGTTTGAACATATCAGCGCAAAGAGTGAAGTCGCGCTCATCTGCAGCGAAGCCTAACTGGTGGTTAGCCTCTACGGTGTCGTAACCTTGATCCTGCAATGCGTAAGCGCGAATTTTATTCAGCAGACCAATGTTACGACCTTCCTGGCGGTGATACAGCAAAATACCACGGCCTTCTTCGGCGATTTGCGTCAGCGCCGCTTCCAGCTGGAAGCCACAATCGCAGCGCAAGCTGAACAGGGCGTCACCGGTCAGACATTCGGAATGGACGCGCGCAAGTACCGGGGTATGCCCGGAAATATCGCCATAGACTAGCGCGACATGATCGTGTCCGGTTGCCAGTTCTTCAAATCCCACCATCAGGAAATCGCCCCATGGGGTTGGCAGTTTGGCTTCTGCCACACGTTTAAGCTGCATGAAATTCTCCAGATAATGCTGGTTCTGTATTGGCTTATTTTGCCATAACGCGAAGGCGTTCACCTAATCACGACGCGTCGATCGTTCACTGAATGGCACAAATCTGTCAATTTTTCCAGGTCAGGGCATTTTCAGTTATGATTGTGAGACTTATAAGAAAGGAGAGACCATGCGTTCGATTGCCAGACGTACCGCAGTTGGAGCTGCACTATTACTTATCATGCCTGTAGCGGTATGGATTTCTGGCTGGCGTTGGCAACCAGGAGAGCAGAATGGGGTGTTAAAGGCGGCTTTTTGGGTCACTGAAACTGTCACTCAGCCCTGGGGCGTTATTACGCATCTGATTTTATTCGGCTGGTTCCTTTGGTGCCTGCGTTTTCGGATCAAAGCGGCAATTATGTTGTTTGCCATACTGGCTACGGCGATCCTGGTCGGACAAGCGGTAAAATCCTGGATTAAAGACAAAGTTCAGGAACCGCGCCCGTTTGTTATCTGGCTGGAAAAAACACATCATATTCCGGTTGATGAGTTCTACACTTTAAAGCGTGCAGAGCGCGGAAATTTAGTGAAAGAACAGTTGGCTGAAGAGAAAAATATCCCGCAATATTTGCGAACTCATTGGCAGAAAGAGACCGGTTTTGCCTTTCCTTCTGGTCACACAATGTTTGCTGCCAGTTGGGCTCTGCTGGCCGTTGGGCTGTTATGGCCGCGTCGGCGAACCGTAACCATTGCACTCTTGCTGGTTTGGGCAACGGGAGTCATGGGAAGTCGCCTGTTGCTTGGGATGCATTGGCCGCGCGACCTGGTGGTGGCTACGTTGATTTCGTGGGCGCTGGTCGCGGTAGCAACCTGGCTTGCACAACGTATTTGTGGGCCATTAACACCACCACCGGAAGAAAATCGTGAGATAGCGCAACGAGAACAAGAAAGTTAATACTGGTTGAATTTCTGAATTTAACCCTCAAATCATCAACAATGATTGTGGCTACCATTTCGCAGACGTCGTGAAAATGGTAATTTAAAGGGCTATTGCGGTAAGTTGACCATAATTTATTCGCTCTAACCACATAACGGGAAGTAATGTGAAATATTTACTCATTTTCTTACTGGTGTTAGCGATTTTTGTGATTTCCGTCACATTAGGTGCGCAGAATGATCAACAGGTAACATTTAATTATCTGTTAGCGCAAGGGGAGTATCGTATCTCTACTTTGCTGGCGGTATTGTTTGCTGCGGGCTTTGCTATCGGTTGGTTGATTTGTGGCCTGTTCTGGCTGCGAGTTCGTGTTTCTCTGGCGCGCGCTGAACGTAAAATAAAGCGACTGGAAAACCAGCTTTCACCTGCGACTGGCGTGACGGTAGCGCCTGATTCGTCAGTGGCGAAGGAATAACTTTCTATGCTGGAGTTGTTGTTTCTGCTCTTGCCTGTAGCCGCTGCCTATGGCTGGTATATGGGCCGCAGAAGTGCGCAACAAAACAAGCAAGATGAAGCCAACCGCCTGTCACGCGATTACGTAGCAGGGGTTAACTTCCTGCTTAGTAATCAACAGGATAAAGCGGTTGATCTGTTCCTCGATATGCTCAAAGAGGACACCGGCACCGTTGAAGCCCATCTTACGCTCGGAAATCTGTTCCGTTCGCGTGGCGAAGTCGATCGCGCGATTCGTATTCATCAAACCTTAATGGAAAGTGCCTCGTTGACTTATGAGCAACGCTTGCTGGCAATTCAACAACTGGGGCGTGATTACATGGCGGCGGGTTTATACGATCGCGCGGAAGATATGTTTAATCAACTGACCGATGAAACTGACTTCCGTGTTGGCGCATTGCAACAGCTGTTACAAATCTATCAGTCTACCAGTGAATGGCAGAAAGCAATTGATGTTGCAGAACGCCTGGTGAAGCTGGGCAAAGATAAGCAACGCGTCGAGATTGCCCATTTCTACTGTGAACTGGCGCTCCAGCATATGGCCAGCGACGATCTTGATCGCGCTATGACCTTGTTGAGAAAAGGGGCGGCGGCAGATAAAAACAGCGCCCGCGTATCCATCATGATGGGACGTGTGTTTATGGCGAAAGGAGAATACGCCAAAGCGGTCGAAAGCCTGCAACGCGTCATTTCCCAGGACAGAGAACTGGTCAGCGAAACGCTGGAAATGCTGCAAACCTGCTATCAGCAACTGGGTAAAACTTCCGAGTGGGCAGAGTTCCTGCAGCGCGCGGTGGAAGAGAACACCGGTGCCGATGCTGAGTTGATGCTTGCAGACATCATCGAAGCGCGCGAGGGCAGTGATGCCGCTCAGGTCTATATTACGCGCCAACTACAACGTCACCCGACCATGCGCGTGTTCCACAAGTTAATGGATTACCACCTGAATGAAGCAGAAGAAGGGCGCGCTAAAGAGAGCCTGATGGTGCTGCGTGACATGGTTGGTGAGAAGGTGCGTAGTAAGCCGCGTTATCGTTGCCAGAAGTGTGGTTTTACCGCATATACGCTCTACTGGCATTGTCCGTCATGTCGGGCCTGGTCAACCATTAAACCCATTCGCGGCCTTGATGGACTGTAACTTCTAAAAAAATCCAACTTTAGTTACAACATCCTTATTGTTACTACTCTCACATTTTGCTTCGGCAACTCCAGCGTAGAAAAGCCTGACAGGGGAGAAATCGCAACTGTTAATTTTTTATTTCCACGGGTAGAATGCTCGCCGTTTACCTGTTTCGCGCCACTTCCGGTGCCCATCATCAAGAAGGTCTGGTCATGACGTTAACTGCTTCATCTTCTTCCCACGCTGTTACGAATTCTCCTGTCGTTGTTGCCCTTGATTACCATAATCGTGACGCCGCGCTGGCATTTGTCGACAAGATCGACCCACGTGATTGTCGTCTGAAAGTCGGCAAAGAGATGTTTACGCTGTTTGGGCCGCAGTTTGTGCATGAATTGCAACATCGCGGTTTTGATATTTTCCTCGATCTGAAATTTCACGACATTCCCAACACCGTAGCGCACGCTGTGGCAGCAGCGGCTGACTTAGGCGTGTGGATGGTGAACGTTCATGCCTCAGGTGGGGCACGTATGATGACCGCAGCACGTGAGGCGCTGGTTCCGTTTGGTAAAGATGCACCGCTATTAATTGCTGTGACTGTATTGACCAGCATGGAAGTCAGCGACCTGGCCGATCTTGGAGTGACACTGTCACCAGCGGATTATGCAGAACGTCTGGCGGCATTGACGCAAAAATGTGGCCTTGATGGTGTGGTGTGTTCTGCTCAGGAAGCTGTGCGTTTTAAACAGGTATTCGGTCAGGAGTTCAAACTGGTTACGCCGGGCATTCGTCCGCAGGGGAGTGACGCTGGTGACCAGCGCCGCATTATGACGCCAGAACAGGCGTTGGCGGCTGGAGTTGATTATATGGTGATTGGTCGCCCGGTAACGCAATCGGCAGATCCAGCGCAAACGCTGAAAGCGATCAACGCCTCATTACAACGGAGTGCATGATGAGTGATTCCAACAGCCGTCTGGTTTACTCAACGGAAACCGGACGTATTGATGAGCCAAAAGCGGCCCCTGTACGCCCTAAAGGCGACGGCGTGGTGCGCATTCAACGTCAAACCAGTGGACGTAAAGGAAAGGGCGTTTGCCTGATCACCGGAGTCGATCTCGATGATACCGAGCTGGCAAAACTGGCGGCTGAACTGAAGAAAAAATGCGGCTGCGGCGGAGCAGTAAAAGACGGAATTATCGAAATCCAGGGAGATAAGCGTGATTTATTAAAATCACTCCTTGAAGCGAAAGGAATGAAAGTAAAACTCGCGGGCGGGTAACAAAAAAAGCCACGGAAATATTCCGTGGCTTTCGTTTATTTTACTGTGTGTACTATTCAGTTATTTCGTAATGAACATAGTCAAGCGTATTATAATTGCGAGTCGCTTATCGACATTTATTTACGATTATTTACCGACCTGGTGACCGATAATACCACCAACTGCTGCCCCGCCTAATGTACCCAGCGTGCTGCCATCAGTCAGTACTGCACCACCTAAAGCCCCTGCACCCGCACCGATTGCGGTGTTGCGATCTCGTTTAGACCAATTAGAACAGGCGCTTAGAGACATTGCCAGTGTAATTGCCAGAACAGCAGCGGTCATTTTTTTGCTCGTTACAAACATAATACTCTCTCCTGAATTTATGATTCACGGAAGTAAGCTCTCTATAACTATAATAGTTCAGAATACATCCGTTAAAATAATTCCGTGAAATCCTCTCGCGCGCAGGGTTATATCACGCAGGTGATAGTGACTTCCTGTTATATCGCTGATAATAAGTTTATAACTTTAGGATGTTAATAACAGGTAAATAGTCTTAATTATCAACCAGGAATCATCTTAGAGCGGATGATTTGCGTCAGGGTAAATCATCCGTAGGGAAGGAAAATGATTACATGTCAACGACGTGAACGATTAATTTACTGTGTTCTAAATGCATCGTATCGCTGGCGCGAATCTTCGAATCGGTTATAACACGCTTGATTCTCTCCACAGGACCGATGGAGTAAGAGTGTATGGCACCAAACTTAGAACTGTCAGTCAGGACTATGACTTCGCATTCTTTTTCCAACACGGCATTGACCACATCGGTACGCATCATGTCGCGACCTGTAAATCCAGTTTCAGGTTGCCAGCCATCGATACCAATAAATGCCTTACTGAAATGCACCTGTTGGATGCACTGACGTGTCAGTGGGCCAACCATACTTTCGCTTTTTTTCTGGTACACGCCGCCAAGTAAAATGACTTCACAAGGCGCGTCTTTCAGTAAATGCGCTATATAGCTGCTGACCGTAATGATGGTGACATTTTTCTTCTGCTCACCTAATGTGCGAGCCAGAAGGGCATTACTGCTACCATTCTCGATAAAGATGGTTTCACCCGGTTGAACCAGTGAGGCGGCAAACTCGGCGAGTTCACGCTTCAGCGTATAATTACTCATCATACGGGTTTCGACGTCATCACTATCAAGCGAAACAGCAAAGCCATGTGCACGGCGTAGATAGCTAAGTTTTTCGAGGGTGTTGAGATCCTGGCGAATGGTAACTTCGGAAACTCCAGTGGCTTTTGCCAGATCGGTTACACTAACCTGACCCTGCTCAATGACCATCTGTAGAATAGTTTGTTGTCGGGAATTCATCGCTGTAATTCTTATAACGTTATAATACTAAATAAAAAATGCTGACGCGCCGGGCATCCTTAAATAGGGAAACCTGAAAGCACGATTGTTAAATCTCCCACGGTGCCTTCGGGATGTCTGGCGTAGATGCAGCAACCTGGCGCAACAGTTCTGCTTTAAGTATCTCGAGATTATGGATCGCAGAGTGGTAATCGCCCGCCACAAGGATATCTAACACAATATCAATACGTTCGGCAACGCGTTGGGCATCAAATTCAGACATCAGGGTATCCTCAAGGCAAAAAAGTGAAAATGAATAATGCAAAAATTGCCGCTAAAAGAGAAGTGTTTAACGGCAAAGGCTAATTATCATTCATTAATACGATATGTAATGGAATTATATACTGTTACATTTATATATTCGTCTCTTTATGCGCGCTTCAGATAACGTTTATACCAGCGTTCAAAAGCCACGGCAGGCATCGGTTTAGCAAACAAAAATCCTTGTCTCTCATTGATGCCATTTTTGGTCAAAAAGGCATCTTCTTTTGCACTCTCTACACCTTCGGCAATCACCTGAAGATTGAGCGCCTGAGCCACGGCGACGATCGCACGTACCAGTGACTGCGAGACTGGCTGTTTGTGAATATCACGGACAAAAACCTGGTCGAGTTTTATAGCATCGATGGGGAATCGTGCCAGTTGGGAAAGAGAAGAGTAACCCGTGCCGAAATCATCCAGATGAACCTGTGCGCCTAATTGACTGAATTGCTGAATAACGGAAAGCGCCAACTGATCGTTTTCAATCAGACAGCTTTCAGTCAGCTCGACATCAATAGGGCAATACTCAAATTTAAGTTCCTGGAGTACCTGTTTCAGGTCAGTGAAAATGGTTTGATCGGCAAGTTGGCGTGCTGAGACATTCACCGCAACCCGAAGATTAATGCCTTTATCTCGCCATTTTGCTACCTGGCGCACGACGTCGAGAATAACCCAACGGCCTAGAGGCACAATCAGACCGGACTCTTCGGCATAGGAAATAAAGTCCAGGGGGGGAATTAAGCCACGTTCGGGAGACTGCCAGCGTACCAGGGCTTCCAGACTGCGTACTTCACCCCGCCAGGTGATTTTCGGCTGATAGTGAATAACTAACTGATCGTTTTCCAGAGCTTTACGCAGGTTGGTATCCAACCACAGATATTCGAATACCCGTTGATTCATTTCCGGCGAAAAGACGCAAAATTGTCCTCGTCCGCCTTCTTTGGCACTGTACATTGCCGTATCGGCATGGCGAATAATCGCCGCGCTGTCTGATCCATGTTGCGGTGAAAGTGAAATACCAATTGAACAGCCGGTATAAACTTCGATTAAACCGATGCGAAAGGGTTGGCGCAGGCGGGTCAAAATCCGCGATGCCATTGCTTCCAGGGCACTTTGCGAGGTGTTTGGTGCGAGTACCAGAAATTCATCGCCGCCAAGACGTGCTAACACCTGATCCTGCTCAAGACAGCTTAAAATAGCCAGTGAAACCTCGCGTAACAGCTGGTCGCCAAACAAATGCCCGTAGGCATCGTTCACTTTTTTAAAATTGTCTAAATCGAGATAAACCACTCCGACTTTACCCTCGTCGGCCTCATTAATGGCGTAGTCGATTAATTCCTGCATTGCGTTACGATTCGGTAGCCCGGTGATGCTGTCAGTGTTAGCCAGGATTCGCAATCGTTCCTGGGCGTGACGTTCTTCGGTGATATCGGTGCCGGAACAAATTAAATAGATCTCATTTTTGCCGCTACCGCTGTGGACAAATTTGTTGCGAAACAGAAACAGTCGCTGACCTTTGCGCGTCTGTACCCAACGCTCGACTTCATAGGCGTTGCCACTACGAAAAAAACTGCTGTTGTTACGCCGGGAGATCGCGGCTTCACGGCGACTCATAAATAATTTAAACACACTTTGCCCAATGACATCGTGTTCTTTCAGCCCTGTGTATTCTTCGCATAACCGATTAAAACGCTGGATATTCCCTCGGCTATCCAGAATCACTATTGCGGAATGTGCTTCAGAAACCACCTGTTCAGCAAAGGAAAGTCCGTGTGATAAATCACGAGCAACCGCTGGTGTGTCATGCCATGCCGACGCGTTGCCACCCCATTCGCGCTTATTGATTTTTCGTCCCACCAGATGGACAGAAAGGTCGCTCTCATCGACTGTCAGGCTCATCATCAGGCTGGAGGTGATGACCGTCATTTCCCGGATACGAGCAGCCTGTTCGGCAGATAACTGCAGAGTACGTTCAGGTTCTGTTGTTTCAGTGGTGGAAAAGCGCAAAACATCACTGTTTTCCGACAACCGCCAGTATGGGTTGTGCGAGCCGAGAAAGTTGTACAACGTTGTGGACTCCCTAACGGTTTTCATGATGCATACCCTACGGTTAACGGCGAAGCTCACCATTAAATGAAAGGTTCAACATGACTTACATGAAATTAATGTCGGCTAAACGTATTGTTTTATTTATATATTTATTTGTAATCCAGTTTTGGGAAAACGCCAGTTTTCAAACGGAAGTCATTAAAAAAAATCTGCTGAGATAAAACGAAGGCGAAGGGAGGGGGAAAAGCAAACGGCCCATCCGTAATGAACGGGCCGTGAAAGGGGATTACGCGACCGGGCGCGCAATAATACTACGGGTTTCCATGCGTACTTCTGCGATGGTGACGTCGATAACGTCGGTTACCTTGTAAACCGTTTCACCTTTAATTTGTACGGTGCCGTTTTCCTGACTGCAAACCAGTTCATCGCGCACGGCGTGTAAGAATGGTGCAGGGATAAAGGCGATTGCGCCGTTATCGACCAGCCGCACACGCATACCGCCACGGCTGATATCGACGATTTCCGCCGCAAAACGGGTATCGGTTCCGGCTTTATCTTTCAGGAAACGTGCGTATAACCAGTCGCCGACATCACGTTCTGCCATTCGGTTGAGGCGGCGACGCTCTGCCATTTGGACGGTGATCTCATCCTGTGGACGCGTCGCTGTTTCGCCTTTGATGATCGCTTTCAGCAGACGATGGTTGATCATGTCGCCATACTTACGAATCGGTGAAGTCCAGGTGGCATACGCTTCCAGACCGAGACCAAAGTGAGGGCCAGGTTCGGTGCTGATTTCTGCAAAAGACTGAAAACGGCGAATGCGGCTGTCAAGGAAACCAGTCGGTTGCGCATCCAGCTCACGGCGCAGTTTGCAGAAGCCGTCCAGTGTGAGCACTTCTTCGGCGTCAACATGCAGGCCGTGCGTTTTCAGTAATGCTGCCAGCGCGTCGGCATTTGCCGGATCAAAGCCCATATGCACGTTATAGATACCGAAACCGAGCTTATCGCGCAGCACGCGAGCCGCACATATGTTGGCGGCGATCATCGCTTCTTCGACGATACGGTTGGCAATACGACGCGGTTCAGCGACGATATCCAACACTTCACCTTTTTCACCCAGAATAAAACGGTAATCCGGGCGATCTTTAAACACCAACGCATGGTTATTACGCCATTCGCCGCGACGCTGGCAAATTTGCGCTAACAGGCGGATTTGTTCCGCAATCGCATCACTTTCTGGCTGCCAGTCACCGGTGTTTTCCAGCCAATCGGAAACCTGGTCATAAACCAGTTTCGCTTTGGATTCGATGGTGGCAGCAAAAAATTCGATGTCGTCTTCAATGGTGCCGTCAGCGGATAGCGTCATCCGACATGCCAGCACCGGACGCACTTCATTGGCACGCAGGGAGCAGAGATCGTCGGAAAGTTCCCGTGGCAGCATTGGGATATTGAAGCCTGGCAGATAGTTGGTGAACGCACGAATTTTCGCGGCTTTGTCCAGCTTGCTGCCTTCTGCGATCCACGCGGTTGGGTCGGCAATCGCCACAATCAACTGTAGTTTGTCATCCGGCAGCGCCCTGGCGAAGAGGGCATCATCCATATCTTCCGTGCTGGCGCTGTCAATGGTGACAAAGTCCAGTGCAGTCAGGTCTTCACGTACCAGACCTTCATCGAGCATTTCGGTAGCGACACCGTCTGGCGCTTCTTTTTCCAGATTATGGCGTGCCAGGGTTACCCACCACGGCACGAAATGGTCGTCACCAAAAGTGATGTATTGTGTCAGTTCCGCATAGAATGAGCGATCGCCTTTCAACGGATGGCGGCGCATTTCGGCAACCGCCCAGTCGCCTTCTTTAAACTCATGGGTCAGGCCACGAGCCGCGCGACAAGGAATGGCGTCTTTTAAGAGTGGATGATCAGGAACGATGGCCAGACGGTCATTTTTGCCCTGAACTTTCCCCACAAAACGAGTCAGAAACGGTTCAACCAGTTCTTCTGGCTCTGCGGATTCACGTTCTTTTTCACTGTGGATCACCGCGATAATTCGGTCGCCATGCATGACTTTTTTCATCTGCGGCGGCGGAATGAAATAACTTTTCTGTGCGTCGACTTCCAGGAAGCCAAAGCCTTTTTCAGTGGCTTTTACCACCCCTTCAGCGCGGGGCGTCTGGGAATGCAGTTGCTGTTTAAGCTGCGCTAGCAGCGGGTTGTCCTGAAACATAATTGTCTATTTTGGTGGCCATTAGAGCGGCTGACAGTTTTACGCGATTCTGCCTGACGCAGCAAGGTTAATGTGTTTCACCCAACGCGATTTTTAAGTGATTTATCCAACCACAAAACCCGCTCCATACCAGCAGATTGATAACCTGAGCTGATGATATTTCATGTTCGAGTAATGGGCTAAACTGGGCGGTGCTAAAGCGATCGGGTGCTCGTGTCAGCCATTGTATCGCCTGAACGGTAGCGCGCTCAACAGAATGACGGTCAGCCCATTGGTTTATTTCGTTTTCGCCCTGAAGCAGAATGCATATTGCTTCTTTATATTCAACATTTGAATGAATTAAAGAGGTGAAACAGGCAACGCTCCCGTTAATTCGTGCACTGAGTAAGGCAGCAAGTTGATGGCTGGATTTTGTTGTTACCAAGGAACTGGATAGCAACGTCACAAAGAGTGAAAGTGAGGCAGGGTGCAGATTCAATATTGCTATCAGTTGGCGGAGTTCGGATGGTAGCTGTCGGAGAGCATTCATCTCTTGCTCTTGCGGATATTTATCCACTTCGTAGCAGGCACGCCAGCCAGTTGATGCTTCAGCAAAAAGTGAACCGTCTGCGTAGCTTTGCACTTCCAGACCGGGTAGCCAGCGTATCGGATGCTCAAGATAAGCCTGAAATGTGGCGATCGCTCGCGCCTGAAAACCAACAAAGCCGATGATTTGATTGATAATTACACAGTCCCAGGCGGTAAGCCCGACATCGTTAAGATGCTGGCGGGACTGACCGTCGATAATAGATGGAGAACCAGCCAGTTGACGGGCATATTGCGTGATTTGCGCCAGCCGATGATTGCTTTCCCTGGAGGAGTCTGGCCCGGGAAGCGGTGTCAGACGCGCGGAATAGTAGTTGCATAACCGCTGGACGCCGCAGACCTGGGCAACCGTCAGGGCGGTCGTCAGGCGTTCATAGGCGGTGAATGTTTGTAAGCGTGTCACTGCAAGCTGGTCGGGGAAGAACTCTACAGCAAGAGCACGCGCCGGGATCAGCCACGAATGAAAGGGATCAAGTGTTTCTTCATCAAGGATCACGTCGAGCAGAAAAGGATCGGTTACCTTTGCGGCTCCCGGAACCAGTGGCAAAACGTCATACTCCGAAGTACTGGATTGCGTTTCATGATACCAGTGGCTTTTACCGGTAATGTGGCGTTGTTCCATGGGTACTCCTTGGTCGTAAAGGAAATCGTTATCCTGACGCAAGGCTGGGAGGGGAGAAAGACGGATCGGCGATAACAAATATCAGAAAGGTATAACAGAGAAATCGGGCGGCAGAACGCCGCCCATCTTTACCAACAGAACGATTATTTCAGTTCCAGTTCGTTCATGGCAGCGATGCTGAAACCGCCATCAACGTGAACGACTTCACCGGAGATACCAGCGGAGAGGTCGGAGCACAGGAACGCTGCAGAGTTACCTACATCTTCAATGGTAACGGTACGACGAATCGGTGTAACCGCTTCGCAGTGAGCCAGCATTTTACGGAAGTCTTTGATGCCGGAAGCCGCCAGAGTACGGATCGGACCCGCAGAGATGGCGTTAACACGCACACCTTCCGGACCCATCGCGTTAGCCATATAGCGTACGTTCGCTTCCAGAGACGCTTTTGCCAGACCCATAACGTTGTAGTTCGGGATAGCGCGTTCGGCGCCCAGGTAGGAGAGGGTCAGCAGGGCAGAACCCGGATTCAGCATGGAACGGCAAGCTTTTGCCATTGCAACGAAGCTGTAAGAGCTGATGTCGTGGGCAATTTTGAAGCCTTCACGGGTAACGGCGTTAACATAGTCACCATCCAGCTGATCGCCAGGTGCAAAACCAATAGAGTGTACGAAGCCGTCAAATTTCGGCCAGACTTTACCCAGTTCAGCGAACATGGTGTCGATGCTGGCATCTTCGGCAACATCGCACTGCAGAACGATGTCAGAACCTAATTGAGCGGCAAATTCTTCTACGCGGCCTTTCAGTTTGTCGTTCTGGTAGGTGAATGCCAGTTCAGCTCCTTCGCGGTGCATCGCCTGAGCGATACCGTAGGCGATGGACAGTTTGCTGGCAACACCGGTTACCAGAATGCGCTTACCGGAAAGAAAACCCATAGCTTTAATCCTTATTGTTGATGCTTGTTGTGCCTGAAAATCAGGCGATTCGTCGTTTAAATAAACAGTACGAACAGATAAACGGTTATTATAATCAACCTGGCTGTGGGTGGCTATAGTTGCCAGGTCCGACCGGAGCAGGGCGCGGGCAGGGTGGGGCTTTTCCCCTCACCCTAACCCTCTCCCCAGAGGGGCGAGGGGATCGTATTGTGCAAATATTGTCACCCCAGCAACAAACAGGCACATACAGCCCCCTAGTCCTTTCAGGGAGAGGGTGACCGGCAGTTCAGTCCTGGCCGAATATTCTTTATCATCCGCCTCTATATTTTCACCACAACAGCCACCCGGCTCGGTCGGCTTCCTCGCCCTTTCAGGGAGAGGGCTGGGGAGAGGGTGACCGGCGATTCAGTCCTTGCCGAATATTCTTCACCATCCGACTCCATGTTTTCACCACAGCAACTACCCGACTCAGTCGGCTCCCTCGCCCTTTCAGGGAGAGGGCTGGGGTGAGGGTGACAGGCGACTCAGTTCCTGCAGAATAATCTCCAGCACCGCCTCCTCATTACAATCAATCTCGTTATTCCAGAAACGCAGCACGGTCCAGCCCTGCGACTCAAGCCAGCGTGTGCGCCTGGTATCATAGGCAACTGTCGAATCATGCTGCCCACCATCCAGCTCAACTACTACACGCGCCGAGCAGCAGGCAAAATCGAGAATGTAGCTCCCCACCGGATGTTGACGGCGAAATTTGAAATCACCAAAACGTCGGCTGCGAAGATATCGCCAGAGCTTTCGTTCCTGCGGGGTGAGATTGCGTCTTAAATAACGCGCATTTGATTTTATTTTATCCATCCACTCATTCTGACAAGATTTAATCCCTTGTCAGAATGAGGTGAATTATCTGGAAGGCGGGTTCAGAAAATCAACGATCTTTGCGCCACGCATCCGCCGTCAACGCTTCGCCAAAGTGCCCGGAAATGAGCCGTTTGGTGAGTTCATGTAGCGGCGATGCCAGCACGTCAGCCGTACTACCGCGCTCGACCACTTCACCCTGATGCATGACCAGAACCTGGTCGCTGATATGCTTCATCATCCCGATATGTTGGGTAACATAAATATAAGAAATGCCCTGTTTCTCTTGTAACTCCAGCATCAGATTAATCAACTGCGAACGCATCGACATATCCAGCGAGGCGAGAGCTTCATCCGCGATAATAACTTTTGGACGCAATATCAGCGCGCGCGCCAGACCCAGACGTTGTTTTTGCCCTGGTGCCAGCATATGCGGATAGTAACTGACGTGATCCGGTAGCAGCCCGACCATACGCATTGTTTCAATAATCTGTTTGCGGCGCTGTTCAGGTTCCAGATCGGTGTTCAAACGCAGAGGAAAATCAAGGATCTGCGAGATACGCTGACGCGGATTCAACGAGGTCGATGGATCCTGAAAAATCATGCGAATCCGCTGGCTGCGGAAGGAGTAATCGCCAAAATGCAGCGGATGATCGTCAATCAATAACTCGCCGCTGGTTGGCTCAATCATTCCCGCCAGCATTTTCGCCAGCGTCGATTTACCGGAGCCGTTTTCACCAATAATCGCCAGCGTCTGGCGTTCACGTAGCGTAAAGCTCAAGGGTTTTACGGCTTCTACGGTCTGACGACGAAACCAGCCAGTTCGGTAGCGGAACGTTTTGCTTAAATTACGCACTTCGAGCAGCGTTTCGATCATCTCACTCTTTCTCCATATTCAGCGGGAAATGACAGGCATAGAGATGATTTTTCGCGCCCGTCAGGCGCGGCGTCACTATACATTCTCGTTGTGCATATGGGCAACGTGGCCCCAGACGACAACCAATGGGTAATTGTTCCAGAAGCGGGATTGCACCAGGCAGCGTATTGAGGCGACTTTTATGCGGCATCGCGCTGCCGAAATCCGGTATCGCGCGGATCAGCGCCTGGGTGTAAGGATGATGCGGCATTGTTACCAGCTCCTTACTTGGCGCGGTTTCCACTGTCTGACCACAATAAAGCACGTTGATTTTATCCGCCCATTGGCTAAGCATTTGTAAGTCATGGCTGATAAGCAAAATAGTAGTATTGCTGTTTTGATTCAAACGCGTCAGCAGGCGAAAGATTTGCGCCTGTGTTGTTGGCTCCATTGAGTTTGTAGGTTCGTCAGCTATTAGCAGACGTGGTTGATTCGCCAGCGCGATGGCAATCATCACTTTCTGGCATTCACCTTCGGTCAACTCATAGGGAAAGCTGCGCATCGCATCTTTGTGATCTTTAATCCCCACGCGGTGCAGCAGCTCAATGGCGCGGCGTTTGCGCCAGCCAAAACGCTGCCACCAACGGCCTTTATAGGTCCAGGCTGGGATGTTTTGCATTAACTGACGCCCCACTCGTTCAGAAGGGTCGAGACACGATTGTGGTTCCTGAAAAATCATCGACACGTTGTGCCCAACCAGCTTGCGCCGTTCGCGCGCGGAAAGACGCAGCAGATCGATGTCATCAAAACGCATACGGTCAGCGGTAACACGCCAGTTATCTTTATTGACGCCACAAATCGCTTTCGCAATCAAACTTTTGCCGGAGCCGGATTCACCAACAAGGCCCCGGATTTCGCCTTCGGTTAAGGTCATACTCACGCGGTCAACGGCTTTAACCCACTCATCACCGGTTTTAAATTCAATGGTCAGGTTACGAATATCCAGTAACGGCATTATTCCACCCCCGCAATAATTGCACGACGCACACCATCACCAAGGAGGTTAACCAACAACACGCTGATCATAATTGCCGCCCCAGGAAGCATGACGGTCCACGGGGCGACATAAATCAGTTCCAGTGCATCGCCGAGCATCGCTCCCCATTCAGGAGAGGGGAGTTGCGCGCCGAGATCAAGAAAGCCCAGCGCGGCAATATCAAGAATTGCCATTGACAGTGCGCGGGTGATCTCAGTGACCAGTCCAGCGGTGATGTTTGGCAGTACGGCAAACCAGAGAATATTCAGCGTCGTTGCCCCATCCAGGCGAGCAGCGATAACGTACTCTTTTTCCAGTTCATCATGCACCATGCTGTAGACCGAACGCACCATACGCGGCAGCAGCGCCAGCCAGACGGCAAACATCGCGTGCGACAAACTCGGCCCGGCAAATGCCACAACGATAATTGCCAGCAGCAGGGACGGGATCGCCAGTAAGGTATCCAGAATATGATTAAGCACCGCTGACCGTAGACCATGCGTCGCACCGGCGAAGGTGCCGAGCACCAGACCACAGATGGTAGCAGCAAGTGTCACCACAAATGCGCCGCCAACGGTAGGCGCAGCGCCGCTCAATAAACGGCTTAAAACGTCGCGTCCGAGGTCGTCAGTCCCCAGGAAGAAAGAGACTTCGCCATAGCGAGACCATGACGGTGGCAACAATTGATAACCGAGAAATTGCTGGTCAATGCCGTAAGGCGCAAACCAGCCGCCAAAAATACACAGCACAGCCAGCCCCGCGCAGCCGTACAGGCCGACCATTGCAGCGGCATCACCATAGAATTTGCGCCAGGCGGTACGCAGCGTGCCCGGTGGGCGCTTCTCGCTGTATACGCTATCGTAAGGCATACCATTCCTTATGTTTCAGAGGGTTAGCCATAGCACCCAAAATATCAGAAATCACGTTAATAATAATGACCAGAGAGCCACACACCATCACACCGGCGGAAATCGCTGCGTAATCTTGTTGGCGAATGGCGTTAATTAACCAGCGCCCCAAACCAGGCCAGCTAAAGACCATTTCGGTGATCATCGCCAGCGTCAGCATGGTGGAAAATTGCAAGCCCAAACGAGGGATGACGGGGGGTAGCGCGTTATGCAGCACATGGCGACGCAAAATAGTAAAGCGTGACAAACCACGGGTCGCCGCCGCTTTCACATAGTTCTGGTCATACACTTCGATAGTGCTGATACGCATCAATCGGATCACTTCAGTTGTTGGCGCAACCGACAGGGTGATGACCGGCAATACCATATGGCGTATTGCGCTCATGATCATTTCATCCCGCCACGGAGAGTCCGAAAGCCAGGCATCAATCAACGCAAAGCCGGTAACAGGTTTCACTTCATACAGCAAATCGAATCGCCCTGAAACGGGCAGCCAGCCCAGCGTCAGCGAACAAAACAGCGTCAGCAGAAGCGCCAGCCAGAAAACCGGGATTGAAAAGCCCAGCAACGCGATGGCATTGATCAAGTTATCTTGCCACTTATGGCGCGTAATCCCGGCAATCATGCCAACCGGGATGCCGACAATCAACGCAAAGCCGAAAGCGAGGATGCATAGCTCAATCGTTGCCGGAAAAACCTCTTTTAACTGTTCGGCTATCGGCTGTCCGTTAATGCTGGAAACGCCAAAATCCCAGTGAATCAGGCCATTAAACCAGAATACCCAGGCATTCCCCAGTGAAGCGCCTTGTAACGGCGCATGTGGCGTGAAATAGCTCAAACTGAAGCCAACAAAAGTCAGCAGGAACAGGGTCACGATCAATAATAAAACGCGGCGTAAGGTGAAGATAATCATGGTTTTTTCACCTCTTGCTTTTCGCGGTATACACCAGCGAAGGAGGCATTACCAAATGGGCTAAGAACCAGCCCTTTGATATCGTACCGATAGGCCTGCAAGCGTAATGATGAGGCCAGCGGCAGAATGGGTAACTCCTGCGCCAGAATACTTTGCGCTTCGTCATAGGCTTCAATACGCGCCGCCAGTTGCTGCGAAGAGAGCGCCTTACGCAACACGTTGTCGAATTTCGGGTCGCACCAGTGGGCGAGGTTGGTCTGCGAATGAATTGCCGCGCAGCTCAGTAGCGGACGGAAGAAACTGTCCGGGTCGTTACTGTCCGTCGCCCAACCGGATAACGTCAGATCATGGCTCATATCCATCAACCGCGCCTCCTGAAAACGACCTTCTACCGGCACAATCACCACTTTCACGCCGACCTGTGCCATATCCGCCTGAATCAGTTCGGCAGTTTTCAGCGGACTGGGGTTCCACGCCTGCGAACGTGTTGGCACCCACAGTTTCAGCGTTAAGTTTTCCAGCCCCAATGCCTTTAACTGTTCGCGTGATTTCGCCGGATTGTATTCGGTAATTTTAGCCTCGTTGTCATAAGCCCACGAGGCGCGCGGTAAAATAGAGGCCGCCGTTTCAGCCGTACCGTAATAGATAGATTGCATCAGGCGCTGGTTATTAATCGCCAGTGCCAGCGCATGACGGACAGCCGGATTATTTAGCGGCGGTTTGGCGGTGTTAAATGCCAGATAGGCGACGTTCATCCCCGGACGCAGCGTTAAACGCAAACGCGGGTCGTCGCGCAAAATGGATAGCTGGCTGGCAGCAGGCCAGGCCAGAACATCACATTCACCGGTCAATAGTTTCGACAGACGTCCGGTGCCACCAGAGCCTAAATCCACCACCACCTGCGGCATCAACGGTTTGCCTCGCCAGAACTCATCATGACGTTGCAGGCGAATATATTGCCCCGTGCGATTTTCCGACAGTTTATACGGCCCGGTGCCTACGGGTTGGCGGTCGAGTTGTTCCTGACGATCTTCTTTCTCTAATTTCTGCGCATATTCGGCAGACATTACTGACGCATAATGGGTCGCCAGATGCCATAAAAAAGAAGCATCCGGCTGGGCCAGACGGAACTCAATGGTATGATTATCCAGCTTGCGGACGCTTTTCACGTTATCAGCAAATTGCAGGCTGTCGAAATAGGGAAAGTTGCTCCCGTTGACGTTATGCCACGGGTTGTTACGGTCAAAAATTCGCTGGAAGGTAAACACCACATCGTCGGCATTCATTTTGCGAGTAGGCGTAAACCAGTCGGTTTTTTGAAACGGGACATCGCGACGCAGGTGGAAGCGATAGGTCGCGCCGTTGTCGAGCACTTCCCAGCTTTCGGCAAGTTCCGGCATCAGACGATAAGTATAAGGATCGACATCCAGTAGTCGATCATAAAACTGGGCGGCAAGGGTATCGACAATTAACCCACTGCTCGCTTTGGATGGGTTAAAGGTGTTGACCTGTCCGCTGACGCAATAGACAAAACCGCTGTCGCGGATATCAGCGTGCGGGGTGGGTTCAGGCGCGGCGATTGCCTGACCACTCACAAGTCCAGCAATCACCAAAAGAGACGATAATACCTGGCGCATAATATTAAGGGATTTTATGTAAAGAGGCTATCTTACTAATATTTAATGACATTTGCCATTACCGTTTGTGTTCAGGGGTCGTAATGAGGGCCGTGTGGTTGGTCGTTGAACAGGTGACGTCGCCATCTGTTCAACATTCGTACCCGTGATTTCTTATAACTATAACTCACAGAACTACTTAGCGAGGTGCCGTTTGACTTGCTCGTAAGAAGCCAGCCCGAACTGGCCTTAATAAAGGATTACTCATTACCCCATTGATTCAAAAACTCTGCGATCTCATCAATGCGTGCGGGATTGATCCCCGCTTCAGCAGCCATGTCATGCTGAGCTTCTTCGCTGATCTCTTCATTATTCATCAAACGGGTGAGCAGTAACTGGAAGTAGTGAGCCAGTGGCGTGCGTTCAGCTTCTGCGACAGGTTCTGCGCATTCGGTCGCGTACTCATCGGCAATATCAAAATATTTTAGTGGGATATCGTGGTTCATTATTTGCCCTGGGGTTAATGCGTTAAGCACAGGGGCGGATGATAGCACTCGTGATCCGGGTCATACATCTTTTTATGGATAATGGCGCTGCGTATTGCCAACAGGCAGGGCAATACGCAGCGCATCCAACACATTACGTCTCGCTCACTGGTGTTCTGTCACCTTCATACAACGGCACTTTGCGATAGCGGCGGATCAGATACCACAAATATGCGCCGCCTAACGAGGCCCAAACCAGACCGAGCGTCAGTGAAGTTGACTCCAGGTTAACCCACAACACGCCTACCGTCAGCGCGCCAACCAGCGGCATCAGCAAATAGTGAAAGTGATCCTTCCAGCTTTTATTCATTCCTTTACGCCGCCAGAAATGATTAAACACCGACAAATTGACGAAGGTAAATGCCACCAACGCGCCGAAGTTAATCAATGCTGTAGCGGTGACTAAATCAAAGAACAGCGCCGACAACGCGACAATCCCGACCATAATGACGTTCAGCGCCGGGGTACGCCATTTCGGGTGCACATAGCCAAACACGCGCTCCGGAAACACATTGTCACGCCCCATCACATACAGCAGACGCGACACGCTGGCATGTGAAGCCAGGCCAGACGCTAATGTGTTCACAAACGTGGTGCAGAGGAAAATCGACTGGAACAGCTTGCCGCCGACGTACAGTGCAATCTCCGGCAGCGCGGCATCCGGGTCTTTAAAGCGGCTGATATCCGGGAAGAACAGTTGCATAAAGAACGACGCGGCAATAAATATAACGCCACCGTAAACCGCCGTCAGGAAGATGGCTTTCGGGATCACGCGCGCGGCGTCCGGCGTCTCTTCTGAAAGCGTGGTCACCGCATCAAAACCAAGAAACGAGAAGCACACGATCGTCGCCCCGGTAATAATCGGAATCAGATGCGCGTTCTCACTGATAAACGGCTGTAGCGACCAGACGGTGCCGACACCTTCCCCTTTATGTAGCCCCTGAACCACCAGGAAGATGAACACCACCATGATGGAGATCTGCACCAGTACAAACAGGGTATTGAAGTTAGCGACCAGGTTGACGCTCTTCAGATTCGCGGCGGTTAAAATGGCGACGAAGGTTACCACCCACACCCACGGCGGCACTTCCGGGAAGAGGGCGGAGAGATAGATTTTCGCCAACAAGACGTTGATCATCGGTAAAAAAAGATAATCCAGCAGCGATGACCAGCCGACCATAAAACCGACGTGCGGGTTAATCGACTTTTGCGCGTAGGTATAGGCCGAGCCAGCTTCCGGGAACTGGCGAACCAGTTTGCCGTAGCTGATCGCGGTAAACAGCACGCCGGCCAGCGCCAGCAGGTAGGACGCCGGAACGTGGCCGTCGCTGATACCGGAGACAATGCCAAAGGTATCGAACACGGTCATCGGCGTGAGATAGGCCAGACCCATCATCACCACCTGCCACAATTTCAGTGATTTTCGCAGGCGGGTTTTGCCCGGTTGTGCAGCAATGTCCAGCGGTGAATTAATAGCCATAATCGTTGCCTCCACTGCGTAATCGGGTTTGCGGTCGCGTCGACCTGAAATCAAACCTGTTTAGCAGGGGAAGCAAAGGGGGCGGAGTCCGGTCAGTCGCAGGGGGAGCGCATACGCAGCCTCCCTCGCCATGCGGGAATTTCATCATCGGCATCATCTCATTTCCTCGTCACAGTCTTAATCGTTAACGGAAGCCCGTTGCCGCCTGCGCTCCATAACGCGACATCCGGGAAATGTCTGGATTACCAGCAAATGTCAGGCCTGGCTCCGCTCAGGCCGATGAGGCAACCCCCGCAAGGGGGCACTATGCGTTTTTCAACATCCACTCAATTTCTGTTTCTGTGATGAGGCGCTCAAACTGCAACAGCTCATCATTTTTACAGGCGTGATACACATGACAGAAACGCTCGCCTAAATAGTGGCGCAGGTGATCGTTCTCGATAAACTCCCACAGGGCATCGCTCTGGCGAATCGGGAAGGGTAATCCTTCCTGTTCCAGCCCGTTACCTTCGACTTCTTCCTGCAACGGCAGCTCATTATCAAGACCGTGCAGAATACCGGCAAAAATCGCCGCCATCACCAGATACGGGTTGGCATCGGCACCCGCCACGCGATACTCCACACGGTGGTTATGACGATCGCCACACGGAATACGCAGGGCAACGGTACGGTTGTTATGACCCCACGATGCCTGCGTCGGCACATACATGCCCGGCTGGAAGCGGCGATATGAGTTCACGTTCGGCGCCAGCAATGCCATTGATGACGGCATCAGATCTATCATCCCGGCGAGCATCTTTTTCAGCAGCGGCGAATCTTCGCCTTCCGCGTCAGAAAGCACGTTCTCGCCACGATTATTTTGCATACTGATATGGATATGCATCCCGCTGCCCGCGTGTTCTTCATACGGCTTCGCCATAAAAGTGGCGTGCATCTTATGCTTTTCCGCCATCAAGCGCACCAGGCGTTTAAGGGCTAATGCATCATCGCAGGCTTCCAGCACGTTATCGGTATGGTAAAGGTTGATTTCAAACTGGCCTGGCGAAGCCTCGGCGACCGCACCATCTGCCGGAATCAGCTGTAATTGCGCCAGTTCATCAATATCATTGAGCACATCGGCGAAGTGGTTGAGGTTATCGACAGAGTAGACCTGGCTTTGGGTATTGCGGTCATCGGTGCCGGGCGCGCAGGGCGGTTGCAGATACCCTTCGGCGTCGCGCTGGCGATCCAGTAAATAGAACTCCAGCTCTACCGCTACGACCGGGAACAATCCGCGCTGGCGTAGCTGTTGCCACAGGCGGTTGAGTACATTCCTCGGCTCAACGTCAAAGGGAGCGCCATCTTCATCGACCATGGTCAGAAGCATTTGACCAATAAACTCAGGATCGGCGGCAGAAGGGGTTAAAGAACCGAGAATAGGGACACAGGTACGATCTGGCTCGCCCATTTCTTGACCTAGCCCTGCTTCTTCTACCACATTGCCCAGAATATCCATCGCAAACACCGAAGCCGGGAAGTAGCATCCTTTCTCCAGTTTTTTCAGGCTGGAGAAGGGGACGCGTTTTCCACGAAAACAGCCATTAAGATCGGTAAGTAAAACATCAACATATTGCGTATTCGGGTAGCGTTCCAGATAGCGTTTCACTTCCTGCGTAAAGGCGCTACCCCGCCTCTCTTCTGACTGCTGAACAAAGTTCTCTACTTCAACGATATTGGTTTCCATGATTCTTCGCCTTTGGTTTTGTTTTCCACTCGTTATCAGAGCGTAAAATATAATGACCACTCTTCGAATCTGTATGCAAACTAAATGTTTGTCAAATGTTAAATTGAGTTTGCAAAAAAGAAAACTCACTGCTAGATTGAAAAAATATTGAACAGAAAGGTCATTTAAACCGCAGTAATGGCGATAATTTAGTCCACTTTGTGAGATTGAGCATGGAAAATATAATGAACAATCCTGTTATCGGTGTCGTAATGTGCAGGAACAGGCTTAAGGGTCATGAGACCCAGACTCTGCAAGAAAAGTACCTGAATGCCATCATTCACGCAGGTGGTTTGCCGATTGCGCTTCCCCATGCGCTGGCTGAGCCGTCATTACTTGAAGAACTTTTGCCGAAACTTGATGGCATTTATCTTCCTGGTAGCCCCAGCAATGTGCAGCCGCACCTATATGGTGAAAACGGCGATGAGCCTGACGCCGATCCCGGGCGTGATCTTCTGAGCATGGCGTTAATTAACGCTGCACTCGAAAGGCGCATCCCCATTTTCGCCATCTGCCGGGGTTTACAGGAACTGGTGGTGGCAACCGGAGGTTCGTTGCATCGCAAGCTGTGCGAACAGCCTGAATTGCTGGAACATCGGGAAGATCCCGAACTGCCGGTGGAGCAGCAATATGCGCCGTCGCATGAAGTTCAGGTTGAAGAGGGGGGATTACTGTCTGCGCTGTTACCTGAATGTAGCAACTTTTGGGTAAACTCTCTGCATGGACAAGGGGCGAAGGTTGTTAGCCCACGGTTGCGTGTTGAAGCTCGCTCGCCGGATGGCTTAGTTGAGGCGGTGAGCGTCATCAATCATCCTTTCGCGCTGGGCGTACAGTGGCACCCGGAATGGAACAGTAGCGAGTACGCGCTTTCGCGTATATTGTTCGAGGGCTTTATCACCGCTTGTCAGCACCATATCGCTGAAAAACAGCGACTCTGACCACTACAGTTTAAGGAAATGCAAATATGAGTGATGAGGGACTGGCGCCAGGAAAACGCTTGTCGGAAATCCGCCAGCAGCAGGGGCTTTCACAACGTCGTGCCGCCGAACTCTCCGGGCTGACTCACAGTGCTATCAGTACGATAGAACAGGATAAAGTCAGCCCTGCCATCAGTACGCTGCAAAAGCTGCTGAAGGTGTATGGACTGTCACTCTCGGAATTCTTTTCCGAGCCGGAAAAACCTGATGAGCCGCAGGTCGTCATTAATCAGGACGACTTAATTGAAATGGGCAGTCAGGGTGTGTCAATGAAGCTGGTTCATAACGGTAACCCGAATCGCACGTTGGCGATGATCTTTGAAACGTACCAGCCGGGCACAACCACTGGGGAAAGAATTAAGCATCAGGGTGAGGAAATAGGCACTGTACTGGAAGGTGAAATTGTTCTGACCATTAATGGACAGGATTATCACCTCGTTGCGGGGCAAAGTTATGCCATTAATACCGGCATCCCGCACAGTTTCAGCAATACGTCGGCAGGCATTTGCCGAATTATCAGCGCCCATACACCCACCACGTTTTAATCTTTTAGCTCTGTAAGCCGGGTAAGCGCAATGCGCCCGGCAATCTATAAAGAATGTCGCCAGAAATAAACGGGCATACGGCTCGGGGATCTCTGCGCCCTGACGTTCACAAACTGCATATATCTGATAGACGTGAAACAGGAGTCATAATGAATTTTCATCATCTGGCTTACTGGCAGGATAAAGCGTTAAGTCTCGCCATTGAAACCCGCTTATTTATTAACGGTGAATATACCGCTGCGGCGGAAAACGAAACCTTCGAAACCGTTGATCCGGTCACCCAGGCGCCGCTAGCGAATATTGCGCGCGGTAAAAGCGCCGATATCGACCGCGCAGTGAGTGCGGCACGCAGCGTATTTGAACGCGGCGACTGGTCGCAGGCCGTCCCGGCAAAACGCAAAGCGGTGTTGAATAAACTCGCCGATTTAATGGAAGCCAACGCCGAAGAACTGGCGTTGCTGGAAACGCTCGATACCGGCAAACCGATTCGTCACAGCCTGCGTGATGATATTCCCGGCGCGGCACGCGCCATTCGCTGGTACGCCGAAGCGATCGATAAAGTGTATGGCGAAGTGGCGACCACCAGTAGCCATGAGCTGGCGATGATTGTGCGCGAACCGGTCGGCGTAATTGCCGCCATCGTCCCGTGGAACTTCCCGCTGTTGCTGACCTGCTGGAAACTCGGCCCGGCGCTGGCGGCAGGTAACAGCGTTGTCCTGAAGCCGTCTGAAAAATCACCGCTCAGTGCGATTCGCCTTGCGGGGCTGGCGAAAGAAGCAGGTCTGCCGGATGGCGTGCTGAACGTAGTAACTGGTTTTGGTCATGAGGCGGGGCAGGCGCTTTCTCGTCATAACGATATCGATGCCATCGCCTTTACCGGCTCCACGCGTACCGGTAAACAACTGCTGAAAGACGCAGGCGACAGCAACATGAAACGCGTCTGGCTGGAAGCAGGTGGTAAAAGCGCCAACATCGTTTTTGCTGACTGCCCGGATTTGCAACAGGCGGCAAGCGCGACCGCCGCAGGCATCTTCTACAACCAGGGGCAGGTGTGCATCGCCGGAACCCGTTTATTGCTGGAAGAGAGCATCGCCGATGAGTTTTTAGCCCTGTTAAAACAGCAGGCGCAAAACTGGCAGCCAGGGCATCCACTTGATCCTGCAACCACGATGGGCACCTTAATCGACTGCGCTCATGCCGACTCGGTACACACCTTTATTCGTGAAGGCGAAAGCAAAGGGCAACTGCTGCTGGATGGTCGTAACGCTGAACTGACTGCGGCCATCGGCCCGACCATCTTTGTCGACGTAGACCCCAATGCGTCTCTAAGTCGCGAAGAGATTTTCGGCCCGGTGCTGGTGGTCACGCGTTTCACATCAGAAGACCAGGCGCTACAGCTTGCCAACGACAGCCAGTACGGGCTCGGTGCGGCGGTATGGACACGCGATCTCTCCCGCGCGCACCGCATGAGCCGCCGTTTGAAAGCTGGTTCCGTCTTCGTCAACAACTACAACGATGGCGATATGACCGTACCGTTTGGCGGTTATAAGCAGAGCGGCAACGGTCGCGACAAATCCCTGCACGCCCTTGAAAAATTCACTGAACTGAAAACCATCTGGATAAGCCTGGAGGCCTGAAATGACCGAACATACCAGTAGTTACTACGCCGCCAGTGCGAATAAATATGCGCCTTTCGACACGCTGAATGAGTCAATCACGTGTGATGTTTGCGTGGTTGGCGGCGGCTACACCGGGCTTTCCTCTGCACTGCATCTGGCGGAAGCGGGCTTTGACGTGGTGGTACTCGAAGCCTCACGCATCGGCTTTGGCGCCAGCGGGCGTAACGGCGGTCAGCTTGTAAACTCCTACAGCCGCGACATCGACGTAATCGAAAAAAGCTACGGCATGGACACCGCCCGTATGCTCGGCAGCATGATGTTTGAAGGTGGCGAGATCATTCGCGAGCGCATCAAACGTTATCAGATTGACTGCGACTACCGCCCCGGCGGCCTGTTTGTGGCGATGAATGATAAGCAGCTCGCGACTCTTGAAGAGCAGAAAGAGAACTGGGAACGCTATGGTAACAATCAACTCGAACTGCTGGACGCCAGTGCCATTCGCCGTGAAGTTGCCAGCGATCGCTACACCGGTGCGCTGCTGGATCACAGCGGCGGGCATATTCACCCGCTGAACCTCGCTATTGGTGAAGCCGACGCCATTCGTCTGAACGGCGGACGTGTGTATGAGCTTTCTGCGGTGACGCAGATCCAGCACACCACGCCAGCCGTGGTGCGGACTGCCAAAGGTCAGGTAACGGCGAAGTATGTGATTGTCGCCGGGAATGCGTATCTGGGCGATAAAGTGGAGCCGGAACTGGCGAAGCGCAGTATGCCGTGCGGCACGCAGGTAATCACCACCGAGCGGCTTTCCGATGATTTAGCCCGTTCGCTGATCCCGAAAAACTACTGTGTCGAAGACTGTAACTATCTGCTTGATTACTACCGCCTGACTGCCGATAACCGCCTGCTGTACGGTGGTGGCGTGGTGTATGGCGCACGTGACCCGGATGACGTTGAGCGCCTGGTGGTGCCGAAACTGCTGAAAACCTTCCCGCAGTTGCAGGGCGTAAAAATCGACTACCGCTGGACGGGCAACTTCCTGCTGACCCTGTCGCGTATGCCGCAGTTTGGTCGCCTCGATAAAAACATTTACTACATGCAGGGCTACAGCGGCCACGGCGTTACCTGTACCCATCTCGCCGGGCGTTTAATTGCTGAACTGCTGCGCGGAGATGCCGAGCGTTTCGACGCCTTCGCCAATCTGCCGCATTACCCGTTCCCCGGCGGGCGCACGCTGCGCGTGCCGTTTACCGCGATGGGCGCGGCTTATTACAGCCTGCGCGATCGTCTGGGCGTTTAATTTCCGATTAACAGTGAAGAGTCAAAAGGTGTGAAACATGAGCAACAATGAATTCCATCAGCGTCGTCTTTCTGCCACCCCGCGCGGGGTGGGCGTGATGTGTAACTTCTTCGCCCAGTCGGCTGAAAACGCCACGCTGAAGGATGTTGAAGGCAACGAGTACATCGATTTTGCCGCAGGCATTGCGGTGCTGAACACCGGGCATCGCCACCCTGAACTGGTCGCGGCAGTGGAACAGCAGTTGCAGCAGTTCACCCATACGGCGTACCAGATCGTGCCGTACGAAAGCTACGTCACCCTGGCGGAGAAAATCAACGCCCTTGCGCCGGTCAGTGGTCAGGCTAAAACCGCGTTCTTCACCACCGGTGCGGAAGCGGTGGAAAACGCAGTGAAAATCGCCCGCGCCCATACCGGACGCCCTGGCGTGATTGCGTTTAGCGGCGGCTTCCACGGTCGCACGTATATGACTATGGCGCTGACCGGCAAAGTCGCGCCGTACAAAATTGGCTTCGGCCCGTTCCCCGGTTCGGTTTATCACGTGCCGTATCCGTCAGATTTACAGGGCATTTCGACGCAAGATTCTCTCGCCGCCATCGAGCGTTTGTTTAAATCAGACATCGAAGCGAAGCAGGTTGCCGCCATTATTTTCGAACCGGTACAGGGCGAGGGCGGATTTAACGTGGCGCCAAAAGAGCTGGTTGCCGCCATTCGCCGCCTGTGCGATGAGCACGGCATTGTGATGATTGCTGATGAAGTGCAAAGCGGTTTTGCGCGTACCGGTAAACTGTTTGCCATGGATCATTACGCCGATAAGCCGGACTTAATGACGATGGCGAAAAGCCTCGCGGGTGGTATGCCGCTTTCGGGCGTGGTCGGTAATGCCAACATTATGGACGCGCCCGCGCCGGGCGGGCTTGGCGGTACCTACGCCGGGAACCCGCTGGCGGTCGCTGCCGCGCACGCGGTGCTCAACATTATCGACAAAGAATCCCTTTGCGACCGTGCGAATCAACTCGGTCAGCGCCTGACGCAAACGCTGATTGAGGCCAAAGAAAGCGTTCCGGCCATTGCTGCGGTACGCGGTCTGGGGTCGATGATTGCGGCAGAATTTAACGACCCGCAAACGGGCGAGCCGTCAGCCGCCATTGCGCAGAAAATTCAGCAACGCGCGCTGGCGCAGGGGCTGTTACTGTTGACCTGTGGCGCATACGGCAACGTGATTCGTTTCCTGTATCCGCTGACCATCCCGGATGCGCAATTCGATGCGGCAATGAAAATTTTGCAGGATGCGCTGAGAGATTAATAGCCCAACGCAATAATGCCTGATGCGCTGCGCTTATCAGGCCTACAAACGGCGTATTGATTTTGTAGGCTTGATCGCCTCATCCGGCAAGCCACATTGCCCAACTCCACTAAATCTGGTGCTTTTTAAGCAATGCGCGGAACTGATGATAGGTTAACCCCAGCAATTCAGCCGCGCGCTTCTGGTTATATTTCCCCTGTTGCAAACTGAGTTGCAGCAACTCTTTTTCCTGCTGCAGCTGAAACTCACGTAAATCCAGCGGCAGCGTTGGAAGCGAGGTGTTTTCTGAAACGGCGATAGTGTCTTCAGGTGGACGCCGTTTAAAGGGATCAATAATGATCTCATCAAGCGGATAATCGCTGGTGCCGTGGCGATACACCGAACGTTCCACCACGTTTTTCAATTCACGGATATTTCCCGGCCAGCGATAGTTCAGCAACGTTTCTCTGGCGCGCTCGGTAAAACCAGGAAACAGAGGCAGTTTTATTTCCCGACACATCTGGATGGCGAAGTGCTCCGCCATCAGCATAATGTCGCTTTCACGCTCGCGTAGTGGCGGCAGTTGCACTACATCAAAAGCCAGCCGGTCGAGCAGGTCAGCGCGAAAAGTACCTTCATTGACCATCGCCGGGAGATCGGCATTCGTCGCGCATACCAACCGCACATTCACCTGCAATGGCTGGCTGCCGCCAACGCGCTCCAGTTCACCGTACTCAATCACACGCAATAATTTTTCCTGCACCATCATCGGTGCTGTAGCGAGTTCATCAAGAAATAGCGTACCGCCGTCGGCACGTTCAAATCGTCCCGGATGGCGTTTTTGCGCTCCGGTAAACGCACCGGCTTCGTGACCAAACAGTTCGGAATCCAGCAGATTTTCATTTAACGCTGCGCAGTTAAGGGAAATAAACGGCCCTTGCCAGCGGGAGGAGAGATAATGCAAACGGCTGGCGATCAGCTCTTTACCGGTGCCGCGCTCGCCAATAATCAAAACCGGTTTGTCCAGCGGCGCGAGATGCGAAACCTGTTCCAGCACTTCAAGAAAGCTGTTCGCCTCACCGAGTAAGTTATCTTTGTATTCTGCCATGATGAAATTCGCCACTTGTTAGTGTAATTCGCTAATTCATCCTGGCATGTTGCTGTTGAATCTTCAATCAGATCTTTATAAATCAAAAAGATAAAAAATTGGCACGCAAATTGTATTAACAGTTCAGCAGGACAATCCTGAACGAAGAAATCAAGAGGACAACATTATGGGTATTTTTTCTCGCTTTGCCGACATCGTGAACGCCAACATCAACGCCCTGTTAGAGAAAGCGGAAGATCCGCAGAAACTGGTGCGTCTGATGATCCAGGAAATGGAAGATACATTAGTTGAAGTGCGTTCTACCTCGGCGCGTGCACTGGCGGAAAAGAAACAGCTGACTCGCCGTATTGAACAAGCGTCGGCGCGTGAAGTTGAGTGGCAGGAAAAAGCCGAACTGGCGCTGCTGAAAGAGAGAGAAGATCTGGCGCGTGCGGCGTTAATTGAAAAACAGAAACTGACCGATCTGATTAAGAGCCTGGAGCACGAAGTGACGCTGGTGGACGATACGCTGGAGCGTATGAAGAAAGAGATTGGTGAGCTGGAAAACAAATTGAGCGAAACACGTGCTCGCCAGCAAGCATTGATGTTGCGTCACCAGGCAGCAAACTCGTCGCGTGATGTGCGTCGTCAACTGGACAGTGGCAAACTGGATGAAGCAATGGCGCGTTTCGAATCTTTCGAGCGTCGTATCGACCAGATGGAAGCGGAAGCCGAAAGCCACAGCTTCGGCAAACAAAAATCGCTGGACGATCAGTTTGCCGAACTGAAAGCCGATGATGCAATCAGTGAGCAACTGGCACAATTAAAAGCCAAAATGAAGCAAGACAATCAATAATAACATCCAGGCGGCGTCCGAACGCGCCGCCGCTCATCGTCTAAGGAGTACTTATGAGCGCGCTATTTCTGGCTATTCCGTTAACCATTTTTGTGCTGTTTGTTTTACCGATCTGGTTATGGCTGCATTACAGCAACCGATCCAGTCGCGGTGAATTGTCGCAAAGCGAACAGCAGCGATTAGTGCAACTGGCTGATGAAGCAAAACGGATGCGCGAACGCATTCAGGCGCTGGAATCCATTCTTGATGCAGAACATCCGAACTGGAGGGATCGCTAATGGCGGGCATTAATCTCAATAAAAAGTTATGGCGTATTCCACAGCAGGGCATGGTGCGCGGCGTCTGCGCGGGGATTGCTAATTATTTTGATGTACCGGTAAAACTGGTGCGTATCCTCGTGGTGCTGTCGATTTTCTTCGGCCTGGCGCTATTTACCCTGGTTGCTTACATCATTTTGTCATTTGCTCTTGACCCGATGCCGGACAACATGGCGTATGGTGAACAACAACCTTCCAGCAGCGAATTGCTGGATGAAGTCGATCGTGAACTGGCGGCCAGTGAAACGCGTTTACGCGAGATGGAACGTTATGTCACTTCCGATACCTTCACACTGCGTAGCCGTTTCCGTCAATTGTGAGGAAAGTTATGAATACTCGCTGGCAACAAGCTGGGCAAAAGGTGAAGCCTGGTTTCAAATTAGCAGGCAAGCTGGTTCTTCTCACCGCTCTGCGCTACGGCCCGGCGGGTGTGGCGGGTTGGGCGATAAAATCTGTTGCTCGCCGACCGCTGAAAATGTTGTTGGCTGTGGCGCTGGAACCGCTGTTAAGTCGGGCTGCCAATAAACTGGCGCAGCGTTATAAAAGGTGAGGGGAGTTTCGCAAAAATTGTTAAATCTCAGGCGTATAATGGATGGCAATTTTCATCCATAGAAGGACGCTTACATGTTTAAAAAAGGCTTACTTGCGCTGACGCTGGCGTTTTCACTGCCTGTTTTTGCTGCTGAACACTGGATCGATGTTCGTGTTCCAGAACAGTATCAGCAAGAACACGTTCAGGGAGCCATCAATATTCCCCTGAAGGAAGTGAAAGAGCGCATTGCCACCGCCGTTCCGGATAAAAACGACACCGTGAAAGTGTATTGCAACGCTGGACGCCAGTCCGGGCAGGCAAAAGAGATCCTCAACGAAATGGGATATACCCACGTTGAGAACGCCGGTGGTCTTAAAGACATTGCGATGCCGAAGGTCAAAGGTTAACAAATTACTTATTGAGCGGTGTAAATAACGCCGCTTATTCATTTGATAAATCAAAATTAACCCACATTATTATCTCCAGCATCTCATCCTTTCTACAGCTTTCTGGCACAGGACAGCAATGAAGCGACTCAAAAATGAACTTAACGCGCTGGTGAATCGTGGCGTCGACAGGCACCTGCGACTGGCGGTAACCGGACTTAGCCGTAGTGGCAAAACGGCGTTTATCACCGCGATGGTCAATCAGTTGCTCAATATTCATGCAGGAGCACGCTTGCCGCTGTTAAGCGCGGTGCGTGAAGAGCGCCTGCTGGGTGTGAAGCGTATTCCACAGCGCGATTTTGGCATTCCGCGTTTTACTTACGACGAAGGGTTAGCGCAGCTGTACGGCGACCCTCCCGCCTGGCCGACGCCAACGCGTGGTGTCAGCGAAATCCGCCTGGCATTGCGTTATAAATCGAACGATTCGCTACTGCGTCACTTCAAAGACACCTCCACGCTGTATCTGGAGATTGTGGATTATCCCGGCGAGTGGCTACTCGATCTGCCAATGCTGGCGCAGGACTATTTAAGTTGGTCACGCCAGATGACGGGCTTGCTTAATGGTCAGCGCGGCGAGTGGTCGGCAAAATGGCGGATGATGTGCGAAGGACTTGATCCGTTAGCGCCTGCCGACGAAAACCGTCTTGCAGATATCGCCGCCGCGTGGACCGATTATCTCCACCACTGCAAACAGCAGGGGCTGCACTTTATTCAGCCTGGGCGCTTTGTTCTACCGGGGGATATGGCAGGCGCACCCGCGCTGCAATTCTTCCCGTGGCCGGATGTCGATGCCTGGGGCGAATCGAAACTGGCACAGGCCGATAAGAATACCAACGCCGGAATGCTGCGCGAGCGGTTTAATTATTACTGCGAGAAAGTGGTGAAGGGGTTCTATAAAAACCACTTTTTGCGTTTTGACCGCCAGATTGTGCTGGTGGATTGCCTGCAACCGCTCAACAGTGGACCGCAGGCATTTAATGACATGCGTCTGGCGCTGACGCAGTTGATGCAAAGTTTCCACTACGGGCAACGTACGCTTTTCCGCCGCTTGTTCTCGCCAGTTATCGACAAATTGCTGTTTGCCGCGACGAAAGCGGATCATGTGACCATCGATCAGCACGCCAATATGGTTTCATTACTGCAACAACTGATTCAGGATGCCTGGCAAAATGCGGCGTTTGAAGGGATCAGCATGGATTGTCTGGGGCTGGCCTCCGTACAGGCGACCACCAGCGGCATTATCGACGTCAACGGCGAGAAAATCCCGGCTCTGCGCGGTAATCGACTGAGCGATGGCGCACCGCTCACCGTTTACCCTGGTGAAGTTCCTGCGCGTTTGCCCGGTCAGGCGTTCTGGGATAAGCAAGGCTTCCAGTTTGAAGCGTTTCGCCCGCAGGTGATGGATGTCGATAAACCGCTGCCGCATATTCGCCTTGATGCCGCGCTGGAATTTTTAATAGGAGATAAATTGCGATGACCGAACCGTTAAAACCACGTATTGATTTCGACGGTCCGCTGGAAGTCGATCAGAACCCTAAATTTAAGGCGCAGCAGACCTTTGATGAAAATCAGGCGCAAAATTTTGCCCCGGCGACGCTCGACGAAGCGCCGGAAGAAGAGGGGCAAGTCGAAGCGGTAATGGATGCGGCGCTGCGTCCGAAACGCAGTCTGTGGCGTAAAATGGTCATGGGTGGGGTGGCGCTGTTTGGCGCGAGCGTTGTTGGCCAGGGCGTGCAGTGGACGATGAATGCCTGGCAAACTCAGGATTGGGTAGCACTGGGCGGTTGTGCCGCTGGGGCATTGATTATCGGGGCTGGCGTTGGCTCAGTGGTAACAGAGTGGCGACGCTTATGGCGCTTGCGCCAGCGTGCGCACGAACGCGATGAAGCGCGCGATTTGTTGCATAGTCACGGCACTGGCAAAGGGCGCGCATTTTGCGAGAAACTGGCGCAGCAGGCCGGTATTGATCAGTCGCATCCGGCGCTGCAACGCTGGTATGCCTCAATCCATGAAACGCAGAACGATCGTGAAGTCGTCAGTCTGTACGCACATCTGGTTCAGCCAGTGCTGGATGCGCAGGCGCGCAGAGAAATCAGCCGTTCGGCGGCAGAATCTACCCTGATGATTGCCGTAAGCCCGTTGGCACTGGTGGATATGGCGTTTATTGCCTGGCGTAATCTGCGGTTGATTAATCGTATCGCTACGCTCTATGGCATTGAACTGGGTTATTACAGCCGTTTGCGCCTGTTCAAACTGGTATTGCTGAATATCGCTTTTGCCGGTGCTAGCGAGCTGGTGCGTGAAGTGGGGATGGACTGGATGTCACAAGATCTCGCTGCTCGTTTGTCAACGCGTGCTGCCCAGGGGATTGGCGCCGGACTCCTGACCGCGCGACTGGGAATTAAAGCTATGGAACTTTGCCGTCCGCTGCCGTGGATCGACGATGACAAACCTCGCCTGGGGGATTTTCGTCGCCAGCTTATCGGTCAGGTAAAGGAGACGCTGCAAAAGGGCAAAACGACCAGCGAATAATAACGCAATATCGGGTGCTGATCGGATATCTTTACGCCGAAGTGCCCGATTATCCGTCGTTGTGTCAATCTTTGTTGACAGAAATCTTCCTGCCACTCGAATAGTGTCATATCATCATATTAATTGTTCTTTTCTCAGGTGAAGGTTCCCATGCGTCTGGAAGTCTTTTGTGAAGACCGACTCGGTCTGACCCGCGAATTACTCGATCTACTGGTTCTAAGAGGCATCGATTTACGCGGTATTGAGATTGACCCAATCGGGCGGATTTACCTCAATTTTGCCGAACTGGATTTTGACAGTTTCAGCAGCCTGATGGCGGAAATTCGCCGTATTGCAGGTGTTACCGATGTGCGCACTGTGTCATGGATGCCTTCCGAGCGCGAACATCTGGCGTTGAGCGCATTGCTTGAGGCGTTGCCTGAACCCGTGCTTTCGGTCGATATGAAAAGCAAAGTGGATATGGCGAATCCGGCGAGCTGTCAGCTATTTGGTCAAAAACTTGATCGTTTGCGCAATCATACCGCTGCGCAATTGATTAACGGATTTAATTTTTTACGCTGGCTGGAGAGTGACCCGCAGGATTCGCATAACGAACATGTGGTGATTAACGGGCAAAATTTCTTGATGGAGATAACGCCGGTTTATTTGCAGGATGAACACGACCAACACGTCCTGACCGGTGCGGTAGTGATGCTGCGCTCGACGATTCGTATGGGGCGTCAGTTGCAAAATGTGGCTGCGCAGGATGTCAGCGCCTTTAGTCAGATTGTCGCCGTTAGCCCGAAAATGAAACACGTTGTCGAGCAGGCTCAGAAACTGGCGATGTTAAGCGCGCCACTGCTGATTACGGGTGACACGGGTACTGGTAAAGATCTCTTTGCTTACGCCTGTCATCAGGCCAGCCCTCGCGCCGGTAAACCTTACCTGGCGCTGAACTGCGCGTCTATACCGGAAGATGCCGTTGAGAGCGAACTGTTTGGACATGCCCCGGAAGGGAAGAAAGGGTTCTTTGAGCAGGCGAACGGCGGTTCAGTGCTGCTGGATGAGATTGGTGAGATGTCGCCGCGAATGCAGGCTAAATTGCTGCGTTTCCTTAATGATGGCACTTTCCGTCGGGTTGGCGAAGATCACGAGGTACATGTCGATGTGCGGGTGATTTGCGCGACGCAAAAGAATCTGGTTGAGTTGGTGCAAAAAGGCGTATTTCGGGAAGATCTCTATTATCGCCTGAATGTGTTGACGCTGAATCTGCCACCGCTGCGAGACTGTCCGCAGGATATCATGCCGTTAACCGAATTGTTCGTCGCCCGCTTTGCTGACGAGCAGGGAGTACCCCGGCCGAAATTGGCTGCCGATCTGAATACCGTGCTGACACGTTATGGCTGGCCGGGTAACGTGAGGCAGTTGAAAAATGCTGTCTATCGTGCACTCACCCAACTGGACGGCTACGAACTGCGTCCACAAGACATTTTGCTGCCAGATTATGACGCGACAACCGTTGCCGTGGGCGAAGATGCGATGGAAGGTTCGCTGGATGAAATCACCAGTCGATTTGAGCGTTCGGTGTTAACCCAGCTTTATCGCAATTATCCCAGCACGCGCAAACTGGCAAAACGTCTGGGCGTTTCACATACCGCGATTGCCAACAAATTGCGTGAATACGGCCTGAGCCAGAAAAAGAGCGAAGAGTAAACACGTAAAATGCCTGATGGCGCAATACCATCAGGCATAATAAATTACGCTTTCAGTACCGCCAGAGCTGCTTCGTAATCCGGCTCAGTGGTGATTTCATTCACCAGCTGGCTGAAAATCACATTGTCATTTTCATCAATTACGACAACTGCGCGCGCAGCCAGACCTTTCAGTGGGCCTTCAGCGATCTCAACGCCGTAAGCTTGCAGAAATTCGCTATTACGGAAAGTGGAAAGGGTGATGACGTTGTTAAGACCTTCCGCACCGCAGAAACGAGACTGGGCGAACGGCAGATCGGCGGAAATACACAGTACAACGGTGTTGTCGATTTCTGTCGCCAGTTGGTTAAACTTACGTACTGATGCGGCGCAAACACCGGTATCAATACTTGGGAAAATGTTCAGCACTTTGCGTTTACCTGCAAACTGCGTGAGGGTGACGTCAGACAGATCTTTTGCCACGAGAGTAAAAGTCTGCGCTTTGCTACCCACTTGCGGGATGGAATTGGCGACTGTAACCGGGTTGCCCTGGAAATGAACGATTTGTGACATGATTATCTTTCCTGTTTACATATAGTTAACGTCATGCCTAGTTTATGCTAACTGTCAATAACACAGCAATCGCTATTTGCGCTTAATCCGCAGTCCATCGCGGCAACAAGGAGTAAAGATGAGAACCGTAAAGGTATTTGAGGAAGCCTGGCCGTTACATACCCCGTTTGTGATTGCTCGTGGCAGCCGCAGTGAAGCGCGCGTGGTGGTTGTTGAACTGGAAGAAGATGGTGTTAAAGGTGCTGGGGAATGCACTCCCTATCCGCGCTATGGTGAAAGTGACGCTTCAGTAATGGCGCAAATTATGAGTGTTGTGCCGCAACTGGAAAAAGGGCTGACACGTGAAGAACTGCAAAAAATACTGCCAGCGGGCGCGGCGCGTAATGCGCTGGATTGTGCATTGTGGGATCTCTGTGCACGTAAACAGCAGCAGACGCTGGCTGAATTTATCGGTATAACGCTTCCCGACACCATTACTACTGCACAGACGGTTGTCATCGGTACGCCTGATCAAATGGCCAGCAGTGCTGCGGCACTATGGCAAGCAGGGGCGAAATTGCTGAAAGTGAAACTGGATAACCATCTTATTAGCGAGCGGATGGTGGCAATTCGCTCGGCTGTACCCGATGCGACGTTGATTGTTGATGCGAATGAATCCTGGCGCGCAGAAGGATTGGCAGCGCGATGTCAGTTGCTGGCTGACTTAGGCATCGCGATGCTGGAACAACCGCTTCCCGCACAGGACGATGCGGCGCTGGAGAATTTTATTCATCCGTTACCCATTTGTGCTGATGAAAGTTGTCATACCCGTAGCAATCTGAAGGCGCTGAAAGGGCGCTATGAGATGATTAATATCAAACTCGATAAAACTGGGGGACTGACCGAAGCCCTGGCATTGGCGACCGAAGCGCGTGCACAAGGTTTTAGTCTGATGCTGGGCTGCATGTTGTGTACCTCTCGTGCTATTAGCGCCGCTTTACCGCTGGTGCCGCAGGTCAGTTTTGCCGATCTTGATGGACCGACCTGGCTGGCGGTGGATGTGGAGCCGGCGCTACAGTTTACGACCGGCGAATTGCATCTTTAGGATGCCAGCGCAGTAAATTCGCCATTGCAAAGAGATACTTTTCACTGGCTTCATCGGAGGAGATGGGCGGAAACTCGGCGGTAATACAGTGCAGGTTCAGATCCGCACACCAACTGCCGAAGGAGCCGGGGGTTTCGTATCCGACGCTGGTCACCAGCGGCAATTCAAATGCCTGAGCCAGCCACTCACCTAATTCACTGTGTCGGGGATCTTCAATACAAGCCAGCGGATCGTGAAAAGAGACAATCCAGGCGGGGTGGATACGATGAATGAGCTGGCACAAAGCCTGAGTTTCAGGTTCGGAGCCGGGTTTATCGCCGGTCAGCAAGACCACGTCGCGCTCTTCGGCGGCACTGTTCCAGCGGTACACCGTTTCACCTTCCTTCCAGTTCGCCGCCGGAAAGTTTCTGTTTAGATCCACACCATTGGCATTAGCCCGCAGACCAAGCTGGCAACCGTCAGGATTCACACAGAGGACGACATGATGGCGGCGCAGAGACGGTGTTAACGTGCGTAATGCGCAGGAGAGGGTGACGACGGAAGAATTTTCGTCGCCGTGGGTGCCAGCCAGGATTAAACCACTTTCGCTGCTGGCGGCAGAAGCCGGAAACCAGATCAACGGCGCACCTAATAATGAACGTCCGTAATGTTCGGTTCCTGGCGGAAAAGCGCCCCGTTCGGCGCGCGGGCGGGTCACGGTCATAATCGTCTCGAATATAAGAAGTATTACAGGCAGTGTTGTGCAAATTTTGCGGATTATCAAATCCTTTTCGACAACGATATGTTATCGATCCTTTATCACTTTTTTGCCGGAAGTTATTTGCATTTCTTCAAGGAGAAACAAATAATTACGCATCATTATTAACGCAGGTTTGAGGGTAACTTATGAAGCACTCTGTTTCAGTCACGTGTTGTGCGCTGTTGGTCAGCAGCATTTCCCTGTCGTATGCTGCAGAAGTTCCGAGCGGCACAGTACTGGCAGAGAAGCAGGAGCTGGTGCGCCACATTAAAGATGAGCCTGCGTCGTTAGATCCCGCCAAAGCAGTGGGCCTGCCGGAGATTCAGGTCATTCGCGATTTGTTTGAAGGTCTGGTGAATCAAAACGAGAAAGGGGAGATAGTGCCTGGTGTCGCCACGCAGTGGAAAAGTAATGACAATCGTATCTGGACTTTTACCCTGCGCGATAACGCAAAATGGGCGGATGGCACACCGGTAACGGCGCAAGATTTTGTCTATAGCTGGCAACGTCTGGTGGATCCAAAAACATTGTCGCCATTTGCATGGTTTGCCGCGCTGGCGGGAATCAACAACGCACAAGCGATTATTGATGGTAAAGCCACGCCTGACCAGCTTGGCGTCACCGCAGTTGATGCCCATACTTTGAAAATTCAGCTTGATAAACCATTGCCGTGGTTTGTGAATTTAACCGCTAACTTTGCCTTCTTCCCGGTGCAAAAAGCCAACGTAGAAAGCAGTAAAGAGTGGACGAAACCCGGAAATCTGATCGGCAATGGTGCTTATGTTCTTAAAGAGCGCGTAGTTAATGAAAAACTGGTCGTGGTGCCGAATACCCATTATTGGGATAACGCCAAAACGGTGCTGCAAAAAGTGACCTTCCTGCCAATTAATCAGGAATCCGCAGCCACTAAGCGTTATCTCGCAGGCGATATTGATATCACTGAATCCTTCCCGAAAAATATGTACCAGAAACTGTTGAGGGATATTCCAGGGCAGGTTTACACGCCGCCACAGTTGGGGACGTATTATTATGCATTTAACACGCAAAAAGGGCCGACGGCAGATCAACGAGTGCGTCTGGCATTAAGTATGACGATTGATCGCCGCCTGATGACGGAAAAAGTGCTTGGTACAGGTGAAAAACCAGCATGGCATTTCACGCCAGATGTTACTGCCGGATTTACGCCAGAACCTTCGCCGTTTGAACAAATGAGTCAGGAAGAACTGAATGCCCAGGCGAAAACATTGTTGAGCGCCGCCGGGTATGGTCCACAGAAACCGTTGAAACTTACACTGTTATATAACACTTCGGAAAATCACCAGAAAATTGCTATCGCTGTGGCGTCGATGTGGAAAAAGAATCTTGGCGTAGATGTCAAACTGCAAAATCAGGAATGGAAAACCTATATCGACAGCCGTAATACCGGCAATTTTGATGTTATCCGCGCCTCGTGGGTGGGGGATTATAATGAACCATCAACCTTCCTGACGCTGTTAACGTCAACACACTCAGGAAATATTTCCCGCTTTAACAATCCGGCATACGATAAAGTGCTGGCTCAGGCATCGACTGAAAACACCGTTAAAGCACGCAACGCCGATTACAACACGGCAGAGAAAATCCTCATAGAGCAAGCACCGATTGCGCCAATTTATCAATATACCAATGGACGGCTAATCAAGCCGTGGCTGAAAGGTTATCCAATTAATAACCCGGAAGATGTGGCTTATAGCCGGACTATGTATATTGTAAAACATTGATTATGTTCTCATCTGGCGCAAAAGTTGCGCCAGATTTTACAACCCCGATAAAATTTCTCTCTTTTTTAAATTTACCCTATAAAAGATTGCTCTCAAGATGAGACTGTGAAATTTCCAGTTTATATTAAGTACAAACTCTAATCATAAATTTTATTTGTCTGCTGTATTACATACTCCAAATATAAGCTGTGCTTTACTTTTTTTTACAACGTGAATGCATTTCATCACTTGTAAAACATCTTCATTTGAAAATAAACACACAGCTAAAATGGGGTGTAAAATGAAAAAAGCCTCTGCTATTCCGTTAGTTATCTCTCTATTCCTCTCTCATTATTCTTCTTTTAGTCTGGCCGCAGAGCCGCTTCCCGATGCCGCATCACTGGGACTGGAAAACTTAACTCATGATCTCTCACGACAGGAGTTATTTGTAAAAATCCTGGGATCAGATCTTTCCCGTGAAATGGAATATGACACGTTCGCAGTAAAAAAATACTTTAAATTTCCGACTGATGTCTCTTATGACTCGGTATTAAATCAACCGCGACCAAGTTCTTTATTTGGAGTGGATATCAGCCATCATAACGGTAAGAATTTTCCAATCGAACTGTTGGCAAAAAATAAGTCTGTGTTTCTGTATATGAAGTCCAGTCAAGGAACGCGTTATGTCGATCCCGAATTTTCCGGTTTCTGGCAACGGGCCGGGGATACGGAACGGGGGGTAAAATTACACCGTGGAGCATATCATTTTCTTTCCAGCGGTACACCGGCAGACGACGCTGAAACATGGGGACGTAAGCAGGCGATGACGTTTGTTAAAATTATTAAAGCTAACGGGGGATTACGCGCAACGGATATGCCACCGGCGGTGGATGTGGAGTGGGATGTGGACTCATCAACGGGTAAGGATCGTTGGCAAAAGCGTAAACCTGCTGAAATTATAACGATGATCAAGGCGTTTACCGCACAGGTCGAAGCCGATTTAGGGCGTAAACCGGTTATCTACACTGCGCGAGCCTGGTGGAAAGATGCCGTTGGTGGGGAAAATAGTTTTGCCCAGGTTGCAGATCACAAACTGTGGCTGGCTGATTACTCTAATCAGGCTCAGGCCAGTGAAACCCCGCGTTCAATCAACCAGACAAAATGGGCGATCTGGCAGTTCACCGACGCAGCACAGCTTAATTTAGGATCGAGTAAGAAGTTTGATGCCAGTATTTATAAAGGTCCAATTGCTGAATTTTATACCACTTTGGGCGTGCAGGAATTTTAACTTATGAACAGACGATGGCTTACTTTATGTATATCAGTTCTGGGGCTATTCGTTGCCGGAATATCACAGGGAATATCAGATGCACGTGCAGATGATATTTGTAAAAATGGTGCAATGGTTCCTGATGAGTATTGTCGTTTTTTTATCCATTATGGGCCTGAGGCTCCTGGTAAACTGGATATCCGAATCAGTGATGCGTTAAAAATACCAGATCAGGATGCAGCGAAAACCCGCGCGATTGGGCTGATTATTTCAATTTCAAAATATCCACTGTTACATGCAGATATTCCAGCAGCTGCAGTAGACGGTCAACGAATGGCTGATTTTCTTATTAATGGGCAAAAGTTTGATGAGGTTATTTTACTGAAAGATCAGGATGCGTCACTGGATAACATTAATTATTTTCTGAAAGAATATCTCCCTGCCAGAGGGATGATGTTTGATAAGAAAGCTCGCTTGTTAATTGCTTATTCAGGTCATGGGCGTTTTGGCACTCAAAATGGTAATTCTGATAAGGCACCGGCATTTGTTTTGAGTAATGCTACAGATATCGATGGTTCAAAAGGTATGTATGAAATGCCAGCTTTGAATGCTCAACTCAACATTCTGGCAAAGCGTTATTTCCATATTTTGACTTTAGTCAATGCTTGTTTTGGTTCAGGTCTTTTTGGCATGACAGATGGTGCAGGGAATTCAAACGCGTATAGTAAACCAGGTGCGTATGCGATAGCCGCTGGTGATGATAAAACAGAAGTTTATTCCCTGGAAAAAGATAAAGGCAGTGTATTTTTTGATACCCTTATAAAAGGAGTTGCTGATGGCGTTGCCGACGAACGCTTCGGGAAATCGTATATGGTAAAAATTGATGGTAAAAAGGAATACTACGCGGGCATTACCCGAACATTAAGTTTGTTTATCTATGTGAACGACCAATATATAAAAATAAATGAAAAACTGGACGAGGAAGGGAAAGGAATACATCTTAGTGATGCCTGGATAGGAGCAACAGAAAACCCAGCCGGACCGGGTGGATTCTTCTTTATTAACGATCCTGCGGTCAGTCATCTGGATAAAAAAACACAATTATCAGCCGGGAATGCAGATGAATTTACGAATGTTGATAAGACCGCATATTCTATTAAAGAACCGCCTACTGCGCCAGATGAACCAAAGAACAAAGATATAATACCTATTGAAATTCCTTATGGCCCCGTAAGTGCAATTCCCAACCGACCTGATATCCGTATCTTCAAAACACCGGATATTTACCCGATCAGTGGCCATGATATCTCGTCTAACGATGGCGAAATCGACTGGAAATTGTTTCAGGAGAAATCACCTGCGCGTTTTGTCTACGTGAGAGTGGTTGGCTGGAGAGGGCCAGACTCGTCGTTTAAGGCTCACTGGAAGCAATTAGCAGATTCAAAATTTGATCGCGGAGGCTATTTTAAATTTGATTTTTGCCGCACTCCTGAGGCACAACTGGAAACAGCAAAAAGCCTGCTGCCTGAAGACCCGAAAATGTTGCCTCCCGGTATTTTACTGGTGAATCCAGAAGGTGAAGATACAACCCAACTGGCTTGTTTTAAAAAATCGGGAATGGTGAATGCACGGAATGATATTTTACGTTTTGCTGCCCTGATATATAAAAATTACCATAAAATACCAATATTTTATGGCAATCATAATAATTTGTCCCATTTCATGGACAGTCGGTTCGACCAGTATATGGTGTGGATGGGGTATTGGGGACAAGCTGGTGTGAAGCTTGAGGGGCGTAATCCCTGGACACTTTGGCAATATTCAGGAAACGAAAAGGTGCCGGGCATTGGTCACAGCACAGAGTCAGAAGTATTCTTTGGTACTGAAGAACAGTATGCCCAGTTTAAAGCGGGTGAGAATAATGTCGCTCTGGCTGCGGTAAATTGAGGTAATAAATAAAACCGGATGTCGAATATTATTATCGTCATCCGGTTTTGTTGAGTTTTATTTAAGCTGTTCGGGAGGTGTAATATTATCCATATACAGCGTCTGGCTGGGGAACGCAAAATCCGCGCCGTGCGACTGCACAATATCGATAATCTTCAAATAAACATCCTGCTGGGCGGCCAGCCATTCGGCCCAGACCGTGGTCTTGGTAAAGCAATAGACCATAATATTTAATGACGAATCGGCAAACTGGTTGAAATAAACCAGTAAGGTTTGTCGCTGGTCGATAGCAGGGTGATTTTTCAGCATCTCACGTACGGCTTCGACAATAGCCCCAACTTTTGCGGCATCTTCATAACGTAAACCAATGGTAGTAGTAATACGCCGGTTGGTCATTCGCCCCGGGTTTTCTACGCTAATGGACGAAAAAAGCGAGTTTGGTACGTACAGTGGGCGATTATCAAAGGTGGTGATTTTTGTAATACGCCAGCCAATTTCTGCTACTGTGCCTTCGATATTCCTGTCCGGTGAACGGATCCAGTCGCCAATACTAAAGGGGCGATCGAAATAGAGCATAATCCCGGAAAAGAAGTTACTCAGAATATCTTTACCGGCCATACCGACAGCCAGACCACCAATACCACCAAAGGTCAACAAGCCAGAAAGGCTCATGCCGAAATGTTCGCCATAAAGCAGAACAATCACCACGATAATGCTGATTTTGATGATGCGCGACATAATCCGCGCGCTGGTGATATCTCGACCTTTTTTTATCTGTTGCCTTTCAAACTGATTAATCAGGAGAAATAACTTAACCGTCAGAATAAGCGCAATCAGTGACGTACAGATAAAATCGATAACGCCTGGGGTGATAAATTTGAGTTTGTAATTTTCAATAACATAATTAATGATGCTGCCGACAGCACTGATAATTATGGTGTAGATCAAAAATTGAACCGCATGGAATAAGAATCCTTTTCTTTTACGATTTCCACGACGAAACCAAAAGCTCATCAGAATCAATGCTGCGCAGCTACCGAAAATAATGACCAGATTAAGCGCATTATTTGTAAACAGTTCAGCGATCATTGTTTTATCAGGCTCCTCCAGATAATTGATGTCATGCCGGAAACCCCTGGCGGGGGTATTTTATCGCGATAATTCATTCATATCATCAATAGACAGGGAAGGAAGTAGCAACATTAGCGAATTTATCAATGGGTTGATGATTTGAACGACAACAATCTCGTGCTTTCGGGGCAGACAACGAGGAAATGTCATGATATTGTTACACACAAGTAACAAAGGGTTTATCTGCATAAGGATTACATCATGATCATGGCGAAGCTGAAGTCAGCAAAGGGGAAGAAGTTTCTCTTTGGTCTGTTGGCGGTTTTCATTATTGCGGCGTCAGTTGTGACTCGCGCGACTATCGGCGGTGTTATCGAACAATATAATATTCCGCTTTCTGACTGGACGACATCAATGTATGTGATTCAGTCATCGATGATTCTTGTTTATAGTCTGGTCTTTACTGTATTGCTGGCAATCCCGCTGGGAATTTATTTCCTCGGTGGTGATGAGAAGTAAATAAAAGAAAGGCCCGAGATATCGGGCCTTGCAATTAATTGATAAACAATTAATCGTCTTCTTCGTCATCCAGTTCTACAGGCGTCTGGTACTGGTCAGGTTTAATCACCAGCAAATCGCAGCGGAGATGATCAATCACCTGTTCAGCCGTATTACCAAGGAATGCCGCAGAGATACCGGTGCGTCCCACAGTGCCAAGAACGACAATCCCTGCCTGCAAATGTTCGGCCAGATCTGGAATCACTTCTTCTGGCAGACCTTTTTCAACGTGCGTCATGTTTTCATTAATGCCGAATTTCTGCCGCAGGGCTTTCATCGCCAGCAAATGTTGTCCACGAATGGCATCGTTATAAACACTTGGATCAAATTCCGGCAGTTCAATGGCAATATTGATAGGTGTTACGGGGTAGGCACCAACCAGATGGACTTCGGTGTGATTTACCTGTTCCGCCAGCTCGATCGTTTCTTTCACCAGTTTTTCATTGAGCGCATTATGATATGGCTCTTCACTGGCGAGATTCACCGCCACCAGCGCCTTACCACCTTCCGGCCACGGCTGGTCTTTCACCATCCACACCGGGCTTGGGCATTTGCGTAACAGGTGCCAGTCGGTAGGGGTGAAAATAACCGCTTCCAGACGGTCATGTTGGTGCGCCATTTTTAGCACCAGATCGTGCCCACTGCTAACCACTTCCTGAATGATGGCTTCGAAAGGACGGTTATGCCATACCACTTTAATTTCAATCGGGACGCCAGCGTTGAGATAATACTTTGCCTGCTCATGGATCCAGGCAGTACGCTGGCTGATAACCCCCTGACGCATAGCGGTACGCTCGTCGGGAGAGAGCAGGGTAGTCATTTCGTATGAGAAGTCATAAATCGGCAAAAAGGCTTTAATTTTGCCACCAATCCGTTGATGTAAATAAACAGCTCGCCGTAATGCCGGTTGATCATCCTGGTTAGGATCGATAACAACGAGCATGTTCTGATACATAGCCATACAGGGTCTCCTTACAACAACTGTCAACGCAGTTTGTAATTAAAAGATTAACCCATATCTGGTGAATGAAACAGTGATGAACCTTCTGCCAGATCAATAAATCAGAAAAATTTAATGATATGACAGAAGGATAGTCGATTATGCGGAAAAATCAGGCTACGTTGCGCGTATGACCAGCAAGCTGAGCCAGCGCATCGTTATTTTCGATGGTGATGTATTTACCTTTGACCGCCAACATGCCGCTTTTCTGGAAACGACCCAGCAGACGACTGATGGTTTCTACCGTCAGGCCAAGATAGTTACCGATATCGCCACGAGTCATCGTCAGGCGGAATTCACGAGGGGAGAAGCCGCGTTGGGCAAAACGACGGGACAGGTTGTAGATAAAAGCAGCCAGGCGTTCTTCTGCATTTTTCTTCGACAACAGCAGGATCATGTCCTGATCGCCTTTGATTTCACCGCTCATCAGACGCATCATCTGCTGACGCAGATTCGGCATTTTACCAGACAGATCGTCCAGGGTTTCGAACGGGATTTCACATACCATTGAGGTTTCCAGCGCCTGGGCGAAACTCGGGTGATGACCGCTACCAATAGCGTCAAAACCTACCAGATCGCCTGCTAAATGGAAGCCAGTGATTTGCTCGTCGCCTTGCTCTGTGATGGTATAACTTTTAATCGTACCGGAGCGGATGGCATAAAGCGATTTAAGTTCATCACCAGCCTTAAACAGCGTCTGGCCTTTCTGAATAGGCTTCTTTCGCTCGATGATATTATCAAGCTGATCAAGCTCATGTTCGTTGAGTGTGAACGGGATGCAAAGCTGACTGATGCTGCAATCCTGGCAATGGATAGCACAACCGCCAGACTGAATGCGCCGTATAATTCGCTTTTCCGGGATCATAGGTCTGCTCAAGCCGTAATTGATATTTGTCAATTTTAACATCTTTTTAGGGAGCAAGTAAGTCTAAGCAAACCTTAACAGCGGAGAATTCCGATAATAGATGTAAATTTATGTCTATCCCTTTGAAAAGCTTTAAATTGTTAAGGGTAACTTTACATAAAACTGTGAAAAAATCGGCACAAATTGTTTAAGGTTTACAGTAGCAGATAGCCTTCATGGCGCAATAACCACTCTTTTCGCTGCACTCCGCCTGCATATCCTGTCATCGTGCCGTTTCGTCCAATAACCCGGTGGCAAGGGACGACGATGCTGATCGGATTAGAGCCATTTGCTGCGCCAACGGCACGCGCTGCACCTGGTCGACCCAGATATTCAGCCAGTTGACCGTAATGCATTACCTGCCCGCAGGGGATAGTGCGCAGTGCCTTCCAGACTTCGCGCTGAAATGGCGTGCCTCCCGTGGCGGTAGGAAGCGTATCAATAATGCTAAGATTCCCGGCGAAATAGTCACGAAGCTTGTCGCTTAAACCACCTGGGTTGGTGGCAGAAATGCGCTTATAACCTTCTTTGCGATAATGGATGTCCAGCAGCTGCACCATGCGTTCGCTGTACTCTTCCCATTCAACCGCCCGCAGACGAAATTGTTCATCGCAGATCACCCACAGCGGTCCCAGTGGCGTGGCAATTTTTTCTTCAAGTAATCTCAGCATCCGTTCTCTCTTAAGGCTTAAGACAAACGTGGGTAAATCCCCGAACCAATAGGCAGACCGATAAGATACCACGCCAGCAACATTAGCAGCCATACCACCAAAAAGATTAAGACTAACAAAGAGTAAGTAGCTGGTTTCGCGTCTGGTTTGTCGCAGTCTGGTAGCATAAAGCGATTTTTTGATTTTTTTGCCTGAATAAATGGGGGTAATCCATCACCTGGATCGAGGCTGGAATAATTCCAGTCAGCGAAATTTTACCGTAGGCGACCTGTTATTTGATTCAGCAGTGTGATAGCCGCCAGGCACCACTGATCTCGTCATTCATCACCCAATCCCGGCGAGAATGTGGTTATTTACAGAGCTAAAAATGAATAAAAAAATAGAGCCTGTCGACATCCGCCAGACTCTACAGTACACACAGCAGTGCATCCGCGTCTTAAATCCGGCCTGGGTTCCTCGTGACCGGTGACAGTGTTATAACGGTTTTGCCCATCCGTTGCCAATTTTCTTCAGTGACAGATTTCACGAAAATATAAGTTAAATCATTCGTCTCGTGATTGCATAATCATGCATCGCTAATCGACTGGTAAATTTACCGGGCGAGTAACCCGTTCGACGCTTAAACATATTGCCGAACGATTCGGCTGAGGCATAGCCCAGACGATGGGCAATTTTGGCCAACGAATATCCATCATCAAGAAGCGTTACTGCAGAAATAACGTGCATTTGCTGAACCCAGTGGCGAAATGTTAATCCCGTTTCTTTAACAAATAAGCGCATGAGTGTACGGCTACTGACGTTAATTTTATCCGCCAGATTATCCAGTGTTGGCAGATACCCTTGGTTGTTTAGCAAATTCTCACAAAGCTGCTGTAGCCGCTCATCATTTGGCCAGGGGAGTTCAAGTGACATTTTCACCCCCATTTTTATTTCCTGAAGTATCAGTGTCTCGAGGGCTGAAAAACGTAACTGTTGTTTATCTGTGGTATTTTGCGACGGTGGAAGTTGGTTAATTGCAATTAGTAATTCCCTTAACAGGGGGGAAATACCGGTCATGAAGCAAACTTTTCCCAGCGTTTCACTTTCCGCTTCTGAAACCAGTACGGTTTTTAAAAGTACGTTGCCCGTCGCAACAAACTTATGCGGCATTTGTGGAGGCAGCCAAAGCGCGCTGCTGGCATGGACTAGCCAGACGCTTTCTCCAGCCCATACACGAACGACGCCTTCAGCCGGGTAAAGCAACTGGGCATAGAGATGTTTATGCCAGGGAACTGTGCCTCCATTCAGATGTTCCGAATCCAGTCCGATAATGTGATGCCCTGGTGATGCTTTGGGTTGCAGTGTGATTGTCATTTACAGTAGGTATTTTGTCAGAAATCATCAAATAAGCCATGTTAAATTTTAAATATGACGTATGCAAGTTTCCGGATATATACGGTGCAAAGAGTGATGATAATTTCTAAAAAACAGCTTATTGGAGTGGTTGCGATCGGTATTCTTTTGGCTGGCGTTGTCTTTTTTATCTGGTGGGTAAGCAAAGGAAGATTTATACAGACGACGGATGATGCTTACATTGGTGGTAATATCACCACGGTGGCAAGTAAAGTTTCTGGTTATATTTCTGCTATAGAGGTGCTCGATAATCAGAGCGTAAAAAAAGGCGATATTATCCTGCGTCTCGATGATCGGGATTATCGTGCAAATGTCGCCAGGCTTGAGGCAAAAATAAAAAGTAGCAAAGCCAATCTCGAAAGTATTCAAGCCACTATTGCGATGCAGCAGTCGATAATTCAAAGTGCCAGTGAAACATGGCAGGCAGTAAAACATGAGGCGCAAAAGCGCCTGCGAGATACTGAACGTTATGAAAAACTCGCACAATCAGCGGCAATATCGCAACAAATTATTGATAACGCCAGGTTTGACTACCAGCAGGCCGCAGCAAAGGAGCGCAAAGCCGCGAACGATTTCCTGGTGGAGAAGCAACGGCTGGCGGTTTTATCTGCTCAGGAAGAAAATGCACGTGCGAGTATCGAAGAAGTTCAGGCCGCTCTGACTCAGGCACTACTGGATCTGGAATATACCCTTGTTCGTGCGCCGATTGATGGCATTGTCGCAAACCGCAGCGCCCATACAGGCAGTTGGGTGGAGGGCGGCACATCGTTAGTTTCACTAGTACCAGTCAGTGAGTTGTGGGTTGATGCAAATTTTAAAGAAAACCAAATAGCGGGAATGAAGCCTGGAATGAAGGCTGAGATCCGCGCAGATGTGCTCAAAGGGAAAGTGTTCAAGGGCTATGTTGAGAGTCTCGCCCCAGCGACAGGTGCCAGTTTCAGTTTGATCCCGATAGAAAATGCCACCGGAAATTTTACCAAAATTGTCCAGCGTGTTCCGGTACGGATTGCCTTTGACAGGCCAACAGAATTAAAGCAACTCCTTCGTCCGGGGTTGTCAGTCACTGTTAGTATTGATGAAAAATGATGATGGGGATGGCTATGCGTAAACATATTGCCTTCGCCAGTATGTGTATTGGGTTATTTATTGCTCAGCTTGATATTCAAATTGTTTCGTCATCCCTAAATGAAATAGGTGGTGGTCTGTCCGCAGGTAAAGACGAAATGGCCTGGCTTCAGACCAGCTATTTAATTGCTGAGATTATTATTATTCCGCTCTCTGGGTGGCTGTCACGGGTATTTTCCACTCGTTGGCTTTTTACGCTATCTGCGGGAATATTTACTTTAATGAGTATCGCTTGTGGTCTTGCATGGAATATTCAGAGCATGATTTTGTTTCGTGCTTTACAGGGAGCTGCTGGCGCATCCATGATCCCTTTAGTTTTCACGACGGCATTTATTTATTACCAGGGCAAAGAGTTGGGGTTGGCTGCTGCGGTAGTCAGTGCGCTGGCCTCATTGTCACCGACGCTAGGGCCAACTCTGGGGGGCTGGATCACTGATAACCTCGACTGGCGATGGCTATTTTATATCAATATATTACCGGGCATATATTTAGTTTTGAGTATTCCTTTTCTGGTTAATTTTGATAAACCTGATCTCTCTTTACTGAAAGTTGCTGATTATCCTGGTATTATCCTGTTGGCTCTGACACTAGGATGTCTGGAATATACCCTTGAAGAAGGAGCGCGCTGGGGATGGTTGAATGACAATACTATTTTGCTGACATCAGTTCTGGCATTGGTGAGTTTTATTTTATTTGCTGCGCGTACACTTACAATATCCAATCCGATCATGGATCTTCATGCTTTTAAGGATAAAAATTTTACGCTGGGATGTTTTTTTTCTTTTTCAGGAGGAGTTGGGATATTCTCTACTGTATATTTAATATCTGTATTTTTGGGGCGGGTTCGCGGATTAAATGCCGAAGAGATAGGTTTTGCCGTTTGCACAACAGGTATCTTCCAGTTACTTTCTGTTCCCTTTTACTTCTGGTTAACTAAAAAAATAAATCTGCGATGGCTGTTGATGGCGGGGCTGGGGGGATTTGTGTTTTCAATGTATCTTTTTACCCCTATAACCCACGAATGGGGATGGCAGGAGTTACTGTTTCCACAGGCCATCAGAGGGATTTCGCAGCAGTTTGCGATGGCTCCCATCGTAACATTAACGCTGGGAAGAATTCCCAAAGAACGGTTGAAGTTAGCCTCAGGTGTATTTAATTTAACACGTAATCTTGGGGGCGCGATTGGTATTGCCCTGTGTGGCACTATTCTCAATAACCGAACTAATTTTCATTTTTTGAGAATGGGTGAAAAAATGGTTTCTGTTCCCCATACGGTAAATGACTTCATTTCCAGAAGTGCTTTATTTTTTAATCGCAGTGGAAGTGACCAGACATCGGAAATACTGGCTTCAACCAAATTGTTGAGTCAATTGATGTTGCGGGAGGCACAAACTATGGCATTTTCGGATACCTTTCTGCTAATCAGTGGTCTGTTACTCATCGCATTTATGTTGACTCCTGCGATGAACAAATCACCCTGATCGGATGCCTGTGCTGAATTAAACCCGGTCTAAACTGTTCGATACTGTCACCAGGCTAGTATAAAATGCCCCGCCTGTGCAGACACCAGCAGGTATGGAGCAAAGTATTGTTTCAATCTGTGAAGTGAACGATGCCGCAAATATCAGATGTGTGAAGGTGCATAGGAGGTTACATGAACCTTGACGACAAATCGCTGTTTCTTGACGCCATGGAAGATGTCCAGCCACTGAAGCGCGCTACAGATGTCCACTGGCATCCAACGCGTAACCAACGTGCGCCGCAGCGTATCGACACGCTGCAACTTGATAATTTCCTTACTACTGGATTTCTCGACATCATCCCGCGAGGCCAGCCGCTGGAGTTTCGGCGAGAAGGGCTGCAACATGGGGTGCTGGATAAGTTACGCAGCGGTAAATATCCGCAGCAGGCCAGCCTGAATCTTCTACGTCAGCCGGTGGAAGAGTGCCGCAAAATGGTGTTCATTTTTATTCAACAGGCATTGGCGGATGGTTTACGTAACGTGCTGATTATTCATGGCAAAGGGCGGGACGATAAATCGCACGCCAACATTGTTCGCAGCTATGTGGCGCGCTGGCTGACTGAATTTGATGATGTCCAGGCATATTGTACCGCGCTACCGCATCATGGCGGCAGCGGGGCGTGTTACGTCGCACTCCGTAAAACGGCGCAGGCGAAGCAGGAAAACTGGGAGCGCCACGCTAAACGCAGCCGTTGATCACGGGACGCTTCCGTGGCTTATGCTGCCAGCACGCGGTTGCGTCCATCATTTTTTGCCCGATACAACGCATCATCGACCCGTTTAAACAGTTCATCGATACTTTCATTTCCTTCGTGATGCGCCACGCCAATACTGACGGTGAAGCGCGGCAAGCCAGAAATGCTCACTTTTGCCACGCTCAAGCGGATCGTTTCAGCCAAGGAAAGTGCAGTATCCAGAGGGGTTCTGGGCAATAATAAGACGAACTCTTCACCACCCCAGCGAAACACCAAATCGCCTTTGCGGGCGCTGCTTTCGAGTGTACGGGCAAGCGTGCATAACACTTCATCCCCTTTCTGATGACCGTATAAGTCATTGATATGTTTAAAACGATCGGTGTCGATGAGCAACAAACTGTAGTCCTGAGCGATTGCCAGGTGCTGCATCTGTCCTGGGTCAGTTATGTGGTAAAACTGTCGACGGTTAAGTAACCCCGTTAGCGCATCATGGTGGGCAGCATGTTCCAGCTGTTCCTCCAGCCGTTTTTGCTCAGTAATATCATGTACGATACATAACATTAACCTGTCACCGTAAATCTCAATTGGCCCAGCATAAGTTTGTACGTGTCGAACGGAACCATCTGCCAGTTTATGGACAAAATTGAGGGGTTTATGCCCGCCGGGCAAACGTGAAATTTCATGCATGACAGGCATAACGCGACGCCCAAGCATATTAATTTCCCAGGTGTGTTTCTGACACATTGTTTCATGGTTATAGCCATAGAAATTAAGCGCGGCCAGATTAGCATCGACGATTTGGCCATCACGCGAGGGATCTATCAACAACATTGGCGCGGAGTTAGTCAGAAAAAAACGAGCATAAAACCCTTGTTTTTTACGTTGATAATTCGCTGAACGGCTGGCCTTTAAACCCAGAGTTGCGGGTGTTTCCATTCCTTCAAATATAATGACTTTTCCAGTGTCACTAATCTCGTTGAGGGTCAACCGACAGCTTAATGCTGTATCTTCACCATTACGCTGGACAGTGAGGATTTCTACAATATCAAGCTGGTTATGCAGGTCTGTCAGGTATTTTGGCAGTTCGTTTTGCGAGGAGATGGAATAGAGTCCGGTACGTAGCTGACTAAAAGTGCGTTCTTGCATCAACAGTCGCGCAGCACTATTGGCATAAATTAATTTTTCCTCGAAAGGGGAAACGATCCAGACAGGACTTGTTAATAAGTCCAGAGTATTGAAGTTGTGCGTAGTCATTGAAATCCCGTTATTTTTATCAATCTTTTGTTGCTACCTGATCGCAAAAATGCCACGACAAATGATCAGATAATTCTGATAATGATAGACGCTATTTAACGCTTTACACGTTTTCAAATCAGGAAAAGTATTTTGCTTTCTGTATTTAATTTTGACAGGATTTTATTAATCATTTCAGGGTAATGGGGTGATGAGATTTTGCGTAACATGACCAGAAGACTAGACTACAAAATAATCCGTTGATGATGGAGGCAACTGTGGAAGTGATTAAGGGAGCGGACGTAAATGTCCCGGATGCAGTATTTGCCTGGATTCTGGATGGCAAAGGTGGCGTTAAACCGCTGGAAAATACAGATGAGATAGATGAAGCGCATCCTTGCTGGCTCCACCTCAATTATGTGCACCATGACAGCGCCCAGTGGCTGGCGACGACACCACTGCTGCCAAATAATGTGCGCGATGCGCTGGCGGGAGAAAGTACACGGCCCAGAGTCAGTCGTCTTGGCGAAGGGACGCTGATTACTTTGCGCTGCATTAATGGCAGTACTGATGAACGTCCCGACCAGTTGGTGGCCATGCGTGTTTATATGGACGGACGGTTAATTGTCTCGACCCGACAACGTAAAGTGTTGGCGTTGGATGATGTGGTTAGCGATCTGGAAGAGGGCACTGGTCCGACCGATTGCGGCGGCTGGTTGGTGGATGTTTGTGATGCGTTGACCGATCATTCCAGTGAGTTTATAGAACAACTGCACGATAAAATTATCGACCTGGAAGATAATCTACTCGATCAACAAATTCCTCCGCGCGGTTTCCTGGCGCTACTGCGTAAACAATTAATTGTTATGCGTCGCTATATGGCGCCTCAACGTGATGTTTATGCTCGTCTTGCCAGTGAGCGCCTGCCGTGGATGAATGACGACCAGCGCCGCCGAATGCAGGATATTGCCGATCGTCTCGGACGTGGTCTGGATGAGATTGACGCTTGTATTGCCCGAACTGGCGTGATGGCGGATGAAATCGCCCAGGTCATGCAGGAAAACTTAGCGCGTCGCACGTATACGATGTCCTTGATGGCAATGGTCTTTTTACCCAGTACGTTTTTAACGGGATTATTTGGTGTCAACCTTGGTGGTATTCCTGGCGGGGGATGGCAATTCGGTTTTTCGCTTTTTTGTATTCTGTTAGTTGTTCTTATTGGTGGTGTTGCTTTATGGTTGCATCGTAGTAAATGGTTGTAACAAAAGAAAATTTGTCTACTTCCTGTATACAAAAACGCCGTAAAGTTTGAGCGAAGTCAATAAACTCTCTACCCATTCAGGGCAATATCTTCCTCGCAGGTGAATGCAACGTCAAGCGATGGGCGTTGCGCTCCATATTGTCTTACTTCCTTTTTTGAATTACTGCATAGCACAATTGATTCGTACGACGCCGACTTAGATGAGTCGGCTTTTTTTTGCCTGTTATTTGTCAGCGTCTACCCTTTAAGAGTCCACCCAATGACCGGAGGGAAATATGACGACACTCATTTATTTGCAAATTCCTGTCCCTGAACCGATTCCTGGCGATCCCATTCCTGTGCCTGATCCGATTCCTCGTCCGCAACCTATGCCCGACCCGCCGCCAGATGAAGAACCGATTAAATTGTCGCATCGTGAGCGTAGATCTGCGAGGATACGCGCCTGCTAATTTTGCGTCGATGACCACGAGAATAGATTGTGACCGCTTTTTCTACCCTGAACGTTTTGCCTCCCGCCCAGCTCACTAACCTTAATGAGTTGGGTTATTTAACCATGACACCGGTACAGGCCGCCGCGCTTCCGGCGATCCTTGCTGGAAAAGACGTTCGCGTGCAGGCGAAAACCGGCAGCGGCAAAACGGCGGCATTTGGCCTCGGGTTGTTACAGCAAATTGATGCGTCGCTGTTTCAGACCCAGGCTTTAGTACTGTGTCCTACGCGTGAGCTGGCGGATCAGGTTGCCGGGGAGTTACGTCGGTTGGCGCGTTTTCTGCCGAATACCAAAATTTTGACCTTGTGCGGTGGTCAACCGTTCGGTATGCAGCGTGATTCGCTGCAACATGCGCCGCATATTATCGTGGCAACGCCGGGTCGTTTGCTGGATCACCTGCAAAAAGGCACGGTATCGTTGGATGCGTTGAATACGCTGGTGATGGATGAAGCCGACCGCATGTTGGATATGGGATTTAGTGATGCCATTGATGAGGTGATCCGTTTTGCACCGGTTTCTCGTCAGACGCTTTTGTTTTCGGCGACCTGGCCAGATGCAATTGCCGCGATTAGCGGTCGTGTTCAACGCGATCCTTTGGCGATTGAAATTGACTCAACAGATGCTCTGCCACCCATTGAACAACAATTTTATGAGACATCCAGCAAAGGCAAAATTCCGCTGTTGCAACGGTTATTAAGTTTGCATCAGCCATCCTCTTGCGTGGTGTTTTGCAATACCAAAAAAGATTGTCAGGCTGTGTGTGACGCGCTTAATGAAGTAGGGCAAAGTGCATTGTCGTTACATGGCGACCTGGAGCAACGTGATCGCGATCAGACCCTGGTACGTTTTGCTAACGGTAGCGCCCGCGTGCTGGTAGCGACCGATGTCGCAGCGCGCGGTCTGGATATCAAATCTCTTGAGCTGGTAGTGAACTTTGAGCTGGCGTGGGATCCCGAAGTTCATGTACATCGCATCGGTCGTACAGCTCGTGCAGGAAATAGCGGTCTGGCGATCAGTTTCTGTGCTCCGGAAGAAGCACAGCGGGCCAATATCATTTCTGACATGTTGCAGATAAAACTTAACTGGCAAACGCCGCCATCTAATAGTTCCATTGTGCCGCTGGAAGCAGAAATGGCAACGTTGTGTATCGATGGTGGGAAAAAAGCCAAAATGCGCCCGGGTGATGTATTAGGTGCGCTGACAGGAGATATCGGGCTTGATGGCGCAGATATTGGCAAAATCGCCGTGCATCCGGCGCATGTCTATGTCGCGGTGCGTCAGGCTGTTGCTCATAAAGCATGGAAACAGTTACAGGGCGGGAAGATTAAAGGAAAAACGTGCCGGGTGCGGTTATTAAAATAATGAAACGTTGTAATGCCGGATGCGACGCTGGTTGCGTCTTATCCGGCCTAAACAACAGTTGCCCGATAATCTTGCGCATCGGGCGCTATCCTGGTTATTTCACTTCAACCACATTCAGCCGTAATTCATCCAGCTGATTCTCATCTTCTTCAGGCTGCCAGCCCGCAGGCTGTAGTGGGATATCTTCGCGATCAAACGCCAGATCACCGCCGTTAACCACTTCGGAACCGTGGGTAATGCCTTTGAAATCGAAAAGAGTGGTATCGCACAAATGAGACGGCACAACATTCTGCATCGCGCTGAACATCGTCTCAATTCGCCCCGGATAACGCTTATCCCAGTCACGCAGCATATCGGCAATCACCTGACGTTGCAGGTTAGGCTGTGAACCGCAAAGGTTGCACGGAATAATCGGAAACGCTTTCGCATCGGCAAAACGTTGAATATCTTTTTCGCGGCAGTAGGCCAGCGGACGAATCACGATATGTTTGCCATCATCGCTCATCAGTTTCGGCGGCATACCTTTCATCTTGCCGCCGTAGAACATATTCAGGAACAACGTTTGCAGGATATCGTCACGATGGTGACCCAGCGCGATCTTCGTCGCACCCAGCTCCGTTGCCGTGCGGTAAAGGATACCGCGACGCAGACGAGAGCACAGTGAGCAGGTAGTTTTGCCCTCAGGAATCTTCTCTTTCACGATACCGTAAGTGTTCTCTTCAACAATCTTGTACTCAACGCCCAGCTTTTCGAGATACTCCGGCAGAACGTGTTCCGGGAAGCCAGGTTGTTTCTGGTCGAGGTTAACGGCAACCAGCGAAAAACTGATTGGCGCACTTTGCTGCAAATTACGCAAAATCTCCAGCATGGTATAGCTGTCCTTACCACCGGAGAGGCAAACCATAATGCGATCGCCATCTTCAATCATATTGAAGTCAGCAATGGCTTCGCCTACGTTACGACGCAGACGTTTTTGCAATTTGTTCAGGTTGTATATCTCTTTCTTCGTATTCTTTTGATTTTCTTGCATTATTTCAGTTCTCTGGTACTAAATGGGGCAAATTGGGGGCAAACTTTGCAACTACGATAACCGCGCATTCAACATAGCTACCTGTTCGTCGTTCATGTCATCAATCCACATACCGTAAATTTCATACACCATCTGCGCAGTTTCATGCCCCATCTGGCTGGCTATAAATGCCGGGTTCGCTCCTGCCGTCAACAGCCAGCAGGCAAAAGTATGTCGCGTATGGTACGGATTACGGCGGCGAATACCAGCACGTTTTACTGCTGCATTCCATCTCGCACCCAAACTGCTTACCGAGTAATAAGGTTTCTGTTTTCCGTTACACATCCTGGGCATGAAAACAAAATGCAGTTTTTGCTTTTCGGTTCTGCCGTACTCCCGATGATAAAAAGTGATTTCGCTTTTGCGATGATGCCCGGTCAGTTTGTATTGCTCCTTCAGTGCTTCAAGAGCTGGCTGTAGTAGTGTTACCGTCCGGATCCCCGCATTTGTTTTTGGGGGACCGAACATATCAAGTATCGTCAGGTTTCTTCTGACATTCACAATTCCCTTCTCGAAATCCACATCCTCCCACGCCAGAGCAGCCAGTTCCCCGTGACGAAGCCCGGAGTAAACGGCAAATTTCCACAAGTTCTGGCTCTGTCCTTTTTCACTTTCCATTAATGCATTGAATTCTGTTTTAGATAACGGATCAGGCTTTATTCTGTTTCGCTGTAATTTTTTTACTCCTTCAAATGGTTTGGTTGATATAAATCCCGACTGATACGCAAAACGTAACAACGAACAGAGCAGGGCGATATAGTTATCAACTGTGCGCACGGTTCTTCCTTTTTTGTTGGATCTTGGATTATCCAGGTAAAATGTTTCTCCATGCAGCAGTTCATTCCGGTAGTTTAAGATATCGCTATAACGAATATGTGATATTGGGGTACTCTCACAAATTATTATCCTGAGTGTTTTTAATTGTGATTTCGTTTTCTTCATTGTGTTTGTTGTTAACTCTGTCTCTTTAATTTTTGTCCAGATATCACAAAGCTCCCCGAACGTTTTTATGACCCTCGTTGTCACCATTTTTGCCCCAGTACTGGACTGGGGAAAACGTCTTAAATACTCAAATTCACCGGAGTTGATTTCATGAACTATCAACGCTCTTAAATTCCCGGCCTTTTTAATGTTACTGTTAGTAACCTCCCAGCCTTTCAATGTTTCCCGACATCGTTTTCCTCGAAACATGAACCAGATGCGAATGTATTTACCTCGAATCTCGACACCTGTTGGTAATTTAGACATATCATGAGTCTTTGATAAACTGATTTATCTTTGGATAGTTGTACCAGATAATCCCTCGCTTACTGTCTGGCTTCCCTAAAGGAGATACTCGTTTGAAGTGGAAGCCTTCTACCCAACAGTTCTGGCGGTATGCTTCAATTTGTCTGGCTCCCAGACCAGTGCGAAGCATCAGGCCGTATTCAACCATCCACTCTTCATTAAAGATTACTTGTGCCATCGCATCACCTCTGGCAGGCGCCAATGTTAGACTGAAATTGACGCCCGATGTTGATTATTAATAATCAGCTATGAAGTTTTAATTTGAATACAATGCAATTCACGAAGATTGAAGTTTCTCGCAATTAAAATTTATAAGTTTTACTTTCTGCTCTCTGGAAACACCAGCTTCTTTTTTCCCTGAGAGCATTTTTTCGCATTCCGATTTGGTTAACTTTGTTGTTGAGTACCTTGTCCAGCTGGTAGGAGAACCTCCTTCCTTTTCAATAGTGGCGGTAATTTTATACATGAACACCTCCATTATTATTTCCAGTAGTTCGTTTATTCCATCTTTCGAGAGCTTCTTTTTCACTTCCACCATAGCCGGTTCGGGATTCGCATCCGTTACACTTCGCGCGGTAATATCCTGAAATGGCTTTCACCGTTACTGATGGACAACCACAAAAAGGGCATGGTTTGACTTTTTCATACCGCATTGTCTTTTCTCTCATAAAATAAAATTTTTTGATGGCGGTGGGACTACACCGCCAAAGTAAATATCAGGAGCCGATATATTCTGGTTTCATATCTGTCAGTGTCGTTTTATACGCCTCATATAAATCACCCAGATGTGGCCGAGCAGCATTCAGCGTATTTTCCAGAGCAGTAAATTTTTGTTCTGCTTCTGGATCACCTGAAGAAGGAAGGTCATTTATCATCTTCTCAATACGGGCAATAGCATTGAGACGGTGATGACGCTGAACCACTTTTCCTTTAAGTTCCGTATAGAGAGCGCCAAGTGTATTTTTATGCTCTTCCACTTCCTGGCGAAGTGCTGTTGTTTCCCCGGTGCTTTGTGCCTGCTCAATACGTTCACGGAAAGCATCGATCCAGTTTTCCCCGGCATCCTGCTCAATAATTGTTGTTTCACGTTCCGCACGGCAGGCGGATGTGTTTTTATGTTCCTGAACCGGATTAATGATTTTTTCCTGTGGTTCGTCCAGTTCGTCCCGGGTGTACACTCCAAGAATCACTTCAGGGCAATAAAGGCGCGCCCAGCGTTTCAGCGCCAGATAGGCAAGCTGCTGGCGAGGATCGTCGGCCCATAGCGTTGAGTTACGTGTTCTGGCCTGCGCCAGAAGTAATTCCAGTACGCGCGGTTTACTTTCGCCGCGTAGTGTTGCCTGGACACGAACACCGATCCCGTTTTCATCAGCCAGTTTCCATCCCGGGACGCGATATTCCTTTCCTTTGTCGTTCTTCCTGATTTCAAACTTTCCGATGATTTTTTCCCACGGTCCGAACCAGTCATATTCAATACGCCCAGTTAGCGGCCCACGGGTGCTGATTACGGCGTTAACCAGTTGCGCTTCATACCCTAGCACACCATTCACAACGAAAGTTTTCTGAGCTACTGCGTAAGGGTTCATTTGCCACTGCATCGCCTGCATGGTGATGGCCATACAGTCTGATGGGTTTCCCCGGAGGTGTTCCGGTACTGTAGCCATGCCGGAAGCCATTACCTGAGAAAATGTCTGAATTGCAGCCAGGGACTGAGGGCTGAAAACCGCAACGTTAGAGTTAATATTTTCTTGTTGAGTTAATTCGTTCATTGTGTCCTTCCTCAGATGCTCAGTGCTTCAAGACGACGAAGATCAAAGTCGTTTAATTCGTCGGTATAACTTTCGGTAATCGGTGCTGGCCAGTTGTTTGTCTCCAGGGCTTCGTTTATCTGTCGTAGCGTCCGGCGATATTCCTGTCGACCAAGTTCCAGGAGTTCCTGCGAGGCTTCCACGACTGCCACCCAGTGATAGCCAGCATCTTTGTTGACGAAGATCCAGAAAAATTTGTCCAGGTTTGCCACATCGCAATACATTGCTGCGCTGAGGTGATAATCACGCTCAATAATTTCACGGTGCAGGCGATCTTTCAGTCGTTCCTGTCGCACATAACCGAGGCTGACTGACTTCACGTCGGCGCAAATGCTTTCGTATGGCAGTCGGATTTCGATATCAGGACGGCCCCTGATTTCCAGCCCGGTTTCTTCATCAAACCCGAAATAGCTGATTTCAGATTTGCGATCCGGGTGGTTGAGTAGCCTTGCTGCATCAGTATTGTTTTGCAGTGCAGCGTGAATATTTTTTGCCTGTTCATACATATCTGAACTGATAAACGTTTTCCCGGCGTTTTCTTCTTGCTGGCGTTTTTGCCAGTCCTCCAGGGTAACCAGTTCCGGGCGAATTTTCCGGGCGATTTCGGTTAATTGCTCTTTCGTGCCACTGATGTTGTAAGGCAAAGATTTAGCACGTTCTTTTTTCGCCAGTTCTGGATCTATAGTTTCAATTTGCTCCAGAAGTTGCTCCCGTGTTCCACTGGTTTTCAACAGAGGAGGGAGGCTTGCATTGTATTCTCTAATGCAGGCTTTCATTGCCGATGCAGTATGTTTCTCCTCCTCCGGAATACGCTGGAATTCCACCGGAAGCGAACCGTAAAGGATGCCTGTTTCTTCGGCTCCAGCACTTACCGACAGTGGCTGGATAAGAGTGCTGTTGTAGCTTTCGATCCACTCTTTCATCTGCTCTGGTGTCATCAGTGCTGGCAGACTGGCATTGTGTTTTTTGATAATGGCGATCAGTTCGTGAGAAGTGGTAACCACATGTTCAGGAACCGGTACCGGAATAGCATATTCATCAGCGAACTTATCCGTTTCCAGAACATAGCTGTGAATGATCCGCCCACGCAGCAATGCATCACTTTCCTCACTCGGAATAGTTCCGGCAATGTGCCGTCCGTGGTAATACATCAGGCTGATACGAGCATCCTTCAGCATTGTGCTGCTTATTCCATTGGCAGAGTGATAAACCTCGTTCGGGAGGTTTTCATAGCGGCCTGGTTCGAAATATGATGGCCACATGATTTCAGTTGCTACAGGAGCTGACGCTTCACCAGTTTCATCACTGCAATTGTGATGCGGATCGCTGCCAACGTTCTCCTTGTGCAGATGTTCAGCGCCTTCCATTTCCTCCGGATCTTTTTCCTGAGATTCATCCAGATTTTCTTCATTAAAGGTTTCCTGATACGTTGCGTCGCCCATTACCACAGCACAGTCAGGGCAGCTATCCCCGCCAGTCTGACCGCAGGCATTGCAGACTTTTTCCGGTTCATGTTGCACTACTGGCTCAGGTTGTTTCACATCCGGGCTAGTTTTTTCAGTTTCTGGCGTGTTTTGTTCCATTTCTGGCTGGTTCTGGTACACAGAATCGCGAGTCTGGATCCCCTTAACCCATTTCGGATCGTTCGGGTCGCTAATCCCTTCAACGAACTCACCACGCGAGGCCGCCAGCAATTTGTCTGCATCGACAGGATTTTTGGGCGGAATGTTTTTCCTGGCTTCATGGAGTTCTGCCCGCTTTTTCTGGTATTCCGCATCAACAGGGTTTACCTGTGACTGAGCATCCAGCGGCTGCGTGTCCTGATGATGTTCAGTTGCGTCCGGTTCCATTGTTTCAGCCGTTGCCTGTTTATCTGCCATTGTTCCAGATGGTTGTAGTTTTTCTTCATCATCCTGTTTTCCTTCTTCTGTTACACGCTGTGGTATCGGGGCAGAGGAGCGACCGCAGGCAATATCCACGATTTCCGGATCAGGGTTGGCATGATCGGTTTCAGTCAGTACTTTGTTCAGATATTCAGTGACGTGCGCGGGGATGACCTCGATCCCAATTGGTGCTTCTTTCACGGACGCAACCACGATGGCGCGTGAATAATCCAGCCCGCCAGGCATAGTGATGAATTTGTCGCGGAAAACAGAAAAGGGCGGTTTATTTTCAGCGATAATTTCCTCAATGCGTTTAGCGTGTGCTGGATGAAGGTTATAGATGTCCACGTCCATTGAACGGGCCAGTACGCCAGTGGCTACATCGCGCGCCAGTGACGTCAGATCGTGGACGAAACCTTCGCCGCGATCGGTGAGGTTCCCGCCGCCAGCATTAGCACCGGAAGCCGTGCGAGTGATGCGTGAAACACGATTCCCTTTTCGCCATTCTTTTGTCAGAAGACCGCGATCAATGTGTTCGGTATCCAGCCAGGCTGAAATGAAATTCTTAAATTCATAGGGCTGATGTTTTTTCGTGATAGAGAAAACTGCCTTAATTGCATCAGTCAGGCGGAGCAGGGCGGCATTATCCAGAGTTGTCGGTTCTGCCATGCCGCGTATGGCCAACAGCAGATTCTGGACATAGCTGTTTTCCTGATCCATCTCAAGAGCAGTAATGTGTTCGCGTTGTTCTCGGGTGGCATGATGCAGGTATTTCCGATCCCCGGCCGCATACGTAAAAATGTGCAGAAGACGCTGTGTGAACCGCAAAGTAGATACAGAGACTTCGCAATCCTGGCAATCCCCGTGAGCGTCTGCCTGTGTGTTTTCTTCCTGGCCTCCCGCCGGTTCTTCGATTTCCGGTGCATTATCCTGATGGTGAACGTCGTCTGGCGCTGCTCCCGGTTTTAGTTCCCAGGTCATGGAGTCTTTGCTGAGTTGATAGCGTTCACTCCAGGTAAAATCGATCTCACCTTCAGGGGGAAGGTCATTAACGACAGGAAAATTCGTGGCAACAGGTTTAAAATAGCTGCTCAGTTTTTTACCTGACTTAACGAGCAGGTAATCCAGAGTGGCACAGGTCGATTCAAAATCGTCGCTTGCCCACAGGACGACGTCAGGTTCACCGGATGATTTTTTCGCTTTCCGTAACAGGAAGAGTGGTTTTGTGCTCATTGTTTTTTAACCTCAACTCAGATTAAAATTCGTTTTGTTCAGTGAATGATCTTGCCGGATACACACTGTTCATAGCCTGCGCCATACGCAGGCTATTTCTTTCAGATTTCACCGTTTAATTTCATTGCAATCAGAGTTGCCAGAAATCCGGCTTTTTTTTCTGCGGGCAGATTCTTTCCGATGTGAACCAGGCACATTTTTGTGACACCTTCATCAAGTGTTTTTACGTTGCCAGATGGACCGTCGATATCAACCACAGTGAATGGGGTTTCTTTATTTTCTGTTTTAATCACGTAGCCAATGCGCTTTCCTTCCAGATTAACCTCGTGAACAATGTCATCGGTAGTTACAACAGTGGCTTCATAATTGGTAATCATGTTTTTCTCCTTAATTAGGTTGAGCGAATCCCTGCCATTGCTGGCATAAATTCAGTTTCGAATAGTCAGTTAATTAAAGTTCGTGTGCCATCTGGTCTTTTTCGGCACATATTTCACTACAATATTTTTTCATTTCCGTCGTTGGGATAACTCCACGCATGAAATGAAGTGGTGTTTTAATGCTTTTGCTTTCTTCAATTTCTTTATTGCAAAGGTGGTAAGCACATTTTATTTTCTTAGTCTTCACCATGACTCCGCCTTTACAGGTAAACCATCACGACCGAGGAAGACTTTGATCATGCAGTCAGTAATGCATGTTTTTGTGGTCAGGCTACGGATATAAAGTTTCCTCTTTTTAATATTATTTGCCGAGGCAATATATGTCCGGCCTTCATGAAGAACATAATCGCCAGGAGTCACACACTGACGTGGTATTTCATCAGTTCCGAAGTGATGTGCAATCATAATTATCTCCATTTTTACAAATGAACTTTGTTGATGCGGCGCCTGGTGCCTCCAGGTGACTGCAACCAGTTAACAATTACAGTCGGCTTTCCCACCCAAACCAATAAGGACTAACATGACTTTTAACTGTGCCGCGTGCGCTTAGCCGCATTCACCGCATCACAAAATTCACTTTAAAAAGGGCGGACATCAGTCGAACTTCAAGAAAAAACTGATGCCGCCAAGACTACACACAGCAGTGTTGTTATTCACAACCGGAGGCGCACTCCCACCATTTAAATTTAACAGACAAGACCGACTCTTTATGGATATCGGAAATGCGCCTTCGTGTTGCGCCCGGTTTTATTTCACCACCTCCGGGCTTCGGTGGTCTCTGCTATACCCCTACAGCGAGAGCTTGTGTTAACATTTCAATACCCTTACAGTCGAGATTTATTGATATGTTGGAGATATTTACTCCATTGTTGAAACTTTTTGCTAACGAGCCACTCGAAAGACTTATGTACACGATTATCATTTTCGGCCTCACTCTCTGGTTGATACCGAAAGAGTTTGCTGTCGCATTCAATGCTTATACTGAAATACCCTGGCTCTTTCAGATTATCGCTTTTGCCTTTTCTTTCGTGGTCGCTATTTCCTTCTCAAGATTGCGAGCGCATATTCAAAAGCATTATTCATTGCTACCAGAGCAACGAGTATTGCTTCGTTTATCAGAGGAAGAAATCTCTGTATTTAAAGATTTCCTTAAAACAGGAAATCTTATTATCACTTATCCTTGCCGTAACCCGGTTACGAAAAAATTAGAACGGAAGGGCATCATTCAACATCAGAGTGATAGCGCAAACTGTTCTTATTATCTCGTCACCGAAAAATACTCCCACTTTATGAAGTTATTCTGGAACAGCAGGAGTAGGCGTTTTAATCGTTAGCTTACTGTGTGCTTCTCCAACCATCGACGCGCGCCAGCTTCGGTTTTAAACGTTTTGCTTTTGGTATACATCATAGCGGTGAACGTGCCGTCATGGTTTGGGAACACGCCACATACCAGAGATTCGTTGTTGCCGAGGTCGATTTTTTGCATTTTGCTGACCTTACATCTTGTTGCTGCGTATAGCGGCTTCTGCCTGACAGAGATCCCAGTCATTCCTGCGTAGAGCCTGTACATAGTTGCTCCGTAACGTGGAGCCTACGACCTGCTTTTAACCACATCAGGTGAGGTGATATCCTTACAAATGGTCATTTACTGTAAGGATATTAATTAAGAAGGTTTTTTCTATGCTCGAAAATCAAACCATGAAGGTTGCCTGCCCTGATTGCGGTAGCGAGATGTTCAAGCGGCCCGATGATTTTGACTTTGACACTAATTTCGTTGGCGTTAGTTGCGCCGAATGTGGTCGAGAAATCACCAGGGACGATGTTATTAAGCAAGGAAAAAATGTTGTTCATGAACAGGTCAATGACATGCTCAGGAACGCCCTCAAAGGCAGCAGGTGGAAGTTTTAATAACTTCAGAATCGCACTAAGCTGATCCTCCGCTTCCGTAGCGTCTATAGAAAGTTCGATAGGCGCTATTTTCATTTCTGCCATACATCACCTCACTCATTTCCCCTTAACGCCGGGTGGCGGAACTGTTTGCTGAGAACACCGTGCGGTGTCTTGATGTAAACAAGATTAGTCATGGCTAACAATTAGGTCAAGTGTTTTTGTTTGCCATGACTAACATTTATGGCAACAAAAAAGATAACACATTGATTGTGTTATCTTTTGTTTGTTCGTTGACGGGCTTTTAATAATTCTTCAAAGAGTTTGTTGAAATTTTTTACTCGGGCGCGCATCTCGGTGAGCTGAGCATCCTGTTCTGATTCAGGCAATGCATTAAAAAGCTCAAGGAGCTCGTGTTCTTTGGGGGATAAAGCAACTGGCTCCTCAATAGGTGGTGATGGCTGCTTGTCTTCATCGCCAAATAGAATCCATGTTGGCGAGCACTGCAGTACATTGCTGAGGGCAAAAAGATTCTTCCCTGTAGGTTCGCTATCATCCCGTTCCCATTGTGAAACCGATACATGAGAAATTTTCAGGGCTTTAGCAAGAGACCTTTGGGTGTATTTGAGGTTTTTTCGGCGATACCTAATGCGTTCGCCAATGGTTAAATTTTTTGTATCCATAGTTAGCTAATGCTAAATCTTATTGACTATGTTTTTGTTAACATCTATTTTGTTAGTCATGACTAACAAGCGGGTGCTTTAAATGCTTAAAACTGACGCACTTTTGTATTTCGGTTCAAAAACAAAACTTGCACAAGCTGCTGGTATTCGTTTGGCTTCGCTTTATAGCTGGAAAGGGGAGCTAGTACCTGAAGGTCGCGCGATGCGCCTGCAAGAGGCATCTGGCGGGGAGCTTCAGTACGACCCCAAAGTTTATGACGAATATCGTAAGGCAAAACGACCTGGGAAGGTGATTCATGAAAATCAGGCATGAGCACATCGAATCAGTGCTGTTAGCCCTGGCAGCCGAAAAAGGGCAGGCGTGGGTCGCTAACGCAATTACTGAAGAATATCTGCGGCAGGGGGGCGGCGAATTGCCCCTGGTACCAGGCAAGGACTGGAATAATCAGCAGAACATCTATCACCGCTGGTTGAAAGGCGAAACAAAAGCGCAAAGGGAAAAAATTCAGAAGCTGATCCCAGCAATTCTGGCAATTCTTCCGCGCGAGCTGCGTCACCGACTCTGCATCTTCGATACCCTGGAACGCCGAGCATTACTGGCGGCGCAGGAAGCGTTGAGTACGGCAATTGATGCGCATGATGATGCAGTCCAGGCCGTTTACCGTAAGGCGCATTTTAGCGGCGGTGGGTCTTCCGACGATTCTGTCATTGTTCATTAAGCAAAAGTTTCCATGCTGGTTGTGCTTATTCTAAGCCACCGGGCAGCATCATACGGGGCAATTATGGCCGCATTACCATACATGCAACTGTACATAGCTGATTACCTGGCTGACACCATGCATTTGTCAGCAGAGGAACACGGTGCGTATTTGTTGCTGATGTTCAATTACTGGCAAACAGGAAAGCCAATACCCAAAAACAGGCTGGCAAAAATTGCCCGTCTGACTAACGAGCGATGGGCTGATGTTGAACCATCCTTGCGGGAGTTTTTTTGCGATAACGGCGACGAATGGGTGCATCTTCGGATTGAGGAAGATCTGGCATCAGTCAGGGAAAAGTTAACCAAAAAATCAGCCGCAGGAAAAGCATCTGTTCAGGCCAGAAGAAGCAGAAAGGAAGCAGATGTTCAAACAAAACAAGAGAGAAATTTAACAGGTGTTCAAACATATGTTGGAGTGGTGTTTGAACATGATGCCAACACAAAAGCAACTAATAAAGATACAGATCTAAAAGAATTAAACCCCACACATAACGCGCGCGTACGCGAGAGTACTCCGACAAGTGAATCGAACGGTACGCCATCGCAGACAACGGAACCCGAATATCTTGACGGCCTGATTGAACCCATCGGGAAATTTCCGATGACCGATGGCTGGCATCCGTCGCTGGATTTTCGACGACGGGCTGCACTGTGGGGCGTTGCCCTGCCAGAGCCGGAATTTACACATGCCGAACTTGCTGCCTTCCGGGACTACTGGACGGCGGAGGGGAAAGTTTTCACGCAGGTTCAGTGGGAGCAGAAATTCGCCCGTCACGTAAATCACGTCAGGGCGCAGGTTAAACCAGTCAGCAAGGGGGTGAGCCATGCAGCAGCACCAGGTGGCACCGCATCACGGGCAGTTCGGGAAATTCGGGCAGCACGTGAACAGTGGGAACGTGAAAACGGATTTATCAGCGACGGAAACGGCGTGGAAGCTGTGGGAACTCATGGGGGAGGTTTATTCGAACCGCTGGACTCAGAAGAACGGGGCCGCACCTTCGAAGCTCTGGATTGCACAGATTGGCGCGATGACTGAGCAGCAAATCCGGCAGGTCTGCCGCCAGTGCATGGAGCGTTGTCGGGCGGGTGAAACATGGCCTCCTGACCTGGCAGAGTTTGTGGCGTTGATTTCGGAAAGTGGGGCAAATCCGTTTGGTTTGACTGTGGATGCCGTGATGGAGGAGTACCGACGCTGGCGCAACGAGTCCTGGCGATACGACGGAAGCGATAAATACCCGTGGTCTCAGCCTGTGCTGTATCACATTTGCCTCGAGATGCGGGCAAAAGGGATTGAGCGTCAGATGACCGAAGGGGAGTTAAAACGACTTGCAGAACGGCAACTGGCGAAATGGGCAAAACAAGTTGGTGACGGCCTCAGTGTTCCGCCAGTCCGGCGGCAACTGACTGCACCAGAACGCCCGTCGGGGCCAACTCCAATTGAGTTGCTGAAACAGGAATACGAACGCCGGAAAGCGGCTGGTTTTGTTTGAGTTGAGAAGTAATTTTTACCGGGAGGAAATTTTAATGGAGACCGTTTTTGACGCACTGAAAGCAATGGGAAAAGCCACGTCGGTAGAACTGGCAGCGCGACTTGATATCAGTCGTGAAGAAGTGCTGAACGAGCTGTGGGAACTGAAAAAGGCTGGCTTCGTTGATAAAAGCGTATACACCTGGCGTGTGGCTGATAACAACGTTCAGCAGGAACAGCCAGCACAGACAGTGCTGCCGGAAGAAACCACTACGGCAACAGTGACGAAAATTTCGGAGAGCGATTTAACTTCGACGATTGAACAACGTGGCCCACAAACGGCGGATGAACTGGCTACGCTGTTCGGTACAACATCCCGCAAAGTGGCTTCAACGCTGGCAATGGCAATCAGCAAAGGTCGTCTGATTCGCGTTAATCAGAACGGTAAATTTCGTTACTGCATGCCGGGCGGTAATTTACCAGCAGAGCCGAAAGTTAAATCGATAGCGGAAACCCATGGTAAAGCCTTTCCTCAACCAGCAGGTGTTGCGTTACCGGTGCAGGAAGCTGCAACACAGGAAGATATTAAAACAGAAACTGTAGCGGACATTGTGCAGTCGTTGCCATCGTACACCGAAACACAAGCGGATGACCTGGTTTTGCCATCGCTGCATATGGCAAATCGCGAACTGCGTCGGGCGAAAAATCATGTCCAGAAGTGGGAGCGTATCTGCGCCGCGCTGCGGGAGTTGAACAGGCACAGGGATATTGTTCGACAGATTACTGATTTTTCCCGCAGTGTTGCATCGGAAAAGTGATTGCCGGAGGCGCTTATGGCAAAAGTATTTACACAAGAAGAGCGGGAAAAAATTAAAGGGCTGGTTGTTGAACTTGTACGTCTGAGCGGTCGCGAGACGTTACGACAACTGGAAGCTAAGACAGGTGCGACAAGATATTTTATGAGCGTTCTCGCCAGAGAGCTGGTTGCCAGTGGCGATGTATACAATTCTGGCTACGGGTTATTTCCGTCTGAACAGGCTCGTAAGGACTGGCAAAACGCCCGTAAAAAACTATCAAGAGCAAAGGTGAAGAAACCGGTTGTGGTTGATCCTGACCTTATCTGCTCATTACCAGACGGAGAAATACGCCGCTACGACAGGCGTATGAACATAATCTGTCGCGAGTGCAGGAAAAGTGAAGCTATGCAGCGTGTGCTGGCGTTTTATCAGGGGAAATTTCAGGAGGTGGTGCGGTGAGTGAATCAAAATGCAGGGTTAATGGCAATCAGATAGAACCGTGTGCGGCATTGGCAAAAGCACTTGAATATGGAAATCCAACATTTAAGAGCAAAGGTATATTTATCCCGGGGCGTGTGAACATAAACACTGGCGAGCCAGGCTTAGACATTGCTCAAATTCACTCTGGTCAATATGTCGGTCGTGGCGTTGCAATGTGTTTTTGCCCGTTCTGTGGTGAAAGTCTGAAAACGTGGGAGAACAGAAATGAATGAAATTAAAGAAATACCAGTAATACGTGATGAATATGGCTGCTGGACGCATCCTGAATATGAAAAATTCTGTGATGGTAGGGAATATATTTCAACGGAAGAGTTTAACGCCTGGATGGCGGAAAATAATCTTCAATGCGTCCTCTGCTTCAGAGACGAAGGATATGCTGACCTTGATGCGTGTGATGCTGATATTTCTGCATGGGAACCGGAACGACCAGAGGGCGATGGATGGTTTATTGGTTCGATACATGACACCGAAGATGGCCCGGTTTGTGTCTGGTTGCGAAATAAGGCTGAAGCATAAAGGTGATAAACCACCTGATAACAAAACACTGAAAATTTAAATCAGAAGTGGTTTTTATTAAATCCTTAACCGGAGGGGTTCCTGCACCCTCAATACATCAGGAGGTCGCCCGATAGGGCGGCAATAAAAATGACAGAATTAACTAAAGAATGGGTGTTGGGGTGAGTAATGCTGATATCGCCTTATCTGGTCTGGTTTCATGGGGCAGCATTAATAGTTATGCCGCATGTCCTGATGGCTGGCAACGTCATCCCGGCACCAAATCGCCATACCGGTATTGCAGCGGCACGACGTGCAGCAAAGAAACGCAGGAAAGCAAAACGATGAAAAACCGTAAAGCAAAAATTCTTTTGACCTGTAGAAACGCTCGCGGCGTCCAGTAATGGTTAAAACTCAGTAACCGCAGAATGGGATTGTTCACAAACACAACTGATATTGTGATGTGTTCCCTCAACAAGCCCAGCGCGGCACAAAACCGCTGGAGAAATCACGGTTCTCAGCAAATTAAATGGGAGGGATATGACTACATAAAAAGGGGCGAATGCCCCTTAGATCATCATTAGCTGCTCATCGCTGGCGGTACTTGTCTTTAGGAATTTCTAGACGATAATATCCACCATCTTTCTTAAAAATACGTTTACCACCACGAGTAATGTACGGGGTAAACACAATCACAACTTCTTCGCCTTTGGCGTTCATTTCTGTAGTCATGGTTTGATTTCCTGTAAATCTCACCTTTACAAGTCATCACCAAAACGCCTACACTAAAGGTGTGAATCATTAAGTAGGCGGGTAGTGATACTCTAAGAGCGGTGAGTAAGCTCTCAGAATCGTTATCCTTATCGGCAAAAGAGTTGGCGCTCTTTTGCCGATTAAATGATCTGGTTTTCACGAAATTTCCTCCACAAGATCCCTGCGACTTCATGGCTAACTTTGAAGTTAACAGCAATTTCTTTTGGGGTTTTGATCATCCCTTTCTCTTGCGGATCAACCAGAAACCAAGCGGCAAATTCGTTTGCTTGCCATTCTGCGTCCTCTCTAAAGCCATGATTGGAGGATGTCTGTGAGAAAGCAAATTCAGGCGTAACATCCGCATGAAGAATTAAATGCCCTAATTCGTGAGCCAGAGTAAAACGATCACGTGGTACGCCGTTTGCTGCATTAATGTAAGTGTCTTTACGTACGTATAACTCGCCTATTGCAGGTCTTGCCTTAGCATACTCATGCGGCATTTCATGAATTTCACAAATTTCCATCGAAATTGCACCGGTATCGTTTAGCCTGTCTAATAACCTAACAATGTCAATTGAAGGATCCGATGTCGCTGGGAGATACTGCCTTGCTTTTTGGCGCGCGGCGGCAGCAACTTTCCATATGGTTTGAGGAGCAATAAAATTTACTTTATTACACAGTAATCGCTTTTGTTTCATCTTTGACTTTGACCTTACATTTTTTTTATCTTCTCAAGCCAGTCATTTGCTTCACTTTCTGGAAGCTCTTTATACTTACGCGCAAAGGTGACGAACAATTCTCGGTGCTTGTCAGAAGTATTCTTAAAATCTTCTTTATGAACTGGTTGAGATACGTCCACAAGACATTGAAAATCATCTCTGCTGATGACTGTGTCTGCATAAACGTTCATGAATTTGTCTACAAAATCAGCAGATATTGAACGCTTACCTAATTCAATTGCAGAAAGTTGAGCGACACTCACACCAAGTTTTTCTGCCATGTCTTTCAATATCTGATCTTTATCAATACGGATTTTCCGTAAGAACCTACCAAGAGCTGTAACTTGCATTGTGACCTCCTAATCAAGGGAGGTAGTCTTTTACTACCATTGAAGATACATTAAACCATTATCAGATAATTAGTCAACAAAAATTGTAGAATGGATTTGTGTGACCTGATTTTGGTTAAAGAGAACATCGCATGTTATTGCAATCTATTAATTTAAAAATTCTAGATTTATCGATAGGTTGCGAGCGAATTTTGGTGCAAAGATAAAATGTTGGAAACAGCTAAAAGGTTAAGTAGAATGGCTGCGGGTGCTTGAGGCTGTCTGCCTCGGGCATGCCACTGTAAGGCAGACAGAGAAAAGCCCCAGTTAACATTACGCGTCCGGCAAGACGCTTAACATTAATCTGAGGCCAATTTCATGCTTTGCACATGTAGGTTAGCCTCTTACGCGCCGGAAGGCAAGGAGAAGCAGGCTATGAAGCAGCAAAAGGCGATGTTAATCGCCCTGATCGTCATCTGTTTAACCGTCATAGTGACGGCACTGGTAACGAGGAAAGACCTCTGCGAGGTACGAATCCGAACCGGCCAGACGGAGGTCGCTGTCTTCACAGCTTACGAATCTGAGGAGTAAGAGACTCGGCGGGGAGAAATCCCCGCCACCTCTGATGTGTCAGGTATCCTCAACGCACCCGCACTTAACCCGCTTCGGCGGGTTTTGTTTTTCATGAATAAGGGATTAATAATTTTAACTGAAATTATATTGCCTTGTTGTCCGAATGGTTAGTTAATTTTCGATATTGTTGTATTTGTCGTATTTGTCGTATTTGTTTTTATTTTCGGCTTTATCTTTTGCGATTGCTTCGAAATAAAGATTAATTAGAATTCATCCGTTTTGAGTAGCGCGCAGGGAGAAGATGGATGGAACCCTGAAAAGGGGAGAGCTATTTATTTGGAAGGATTCTGAAGATGAAAATCGAAGAATTGCATGAATTGTTTAGTGAAAATGGCCTCTATGCTGTGCGCGTTGAGAATGGAACTATTGTCAGTCACTGCCGCATTAAATGTTTACAATCCCAGCAAAGGAAGAGCGGTGCTGTGTTAATTTATTTTGTGGATGGACTTATGGTGGACGGTTTTATTTTACGTGAAGATGAATTTGTCACATCATTACAGGCTTTGAAAGAGATAGGACTTAAGGCTGGATTTTTTGCTTTTGAGACTGAGTGAATTCATCTACAATTCAGCACAGGGTTGACCCCCTGCTGAGTAACACCGTGCCACCGGAGAAAACCGATGGCACATATACAACTGGTCAAACAAACTTCTTCTGGTTTACTTCTCCCGGCGACGCCGGAGAGTTGCGATTTTCTGCATCAAATCAAAATAGGCGAGTGGATACACGCTGACTTTAAGCGTATTCGTAACTACGCATTCCACAAGCGTTTTTTCAAACTCCTGCAACTCGGATTCGATTACTGGACTCCGGTCGGTGGGGCGATCACGCCTCGCGAACGAGAACTGGTGTCCGGTTTCGTTGATTACCTGTGCGAATCAGTAGGTCGGGAACATACGCCAGCTCTGAGCGAAGCCGCAGAGCAATATCTGAATACAGTTGCGACACGCAGAACCCAGGATACGGCATTACTCAAGTCATTTGACGCCTTCCGTGAATGGGTAACCATTCAGGCCGGATTTTACACTGAGCATTTTTATCCGGACGGTAACCGCGGGCGTCGGGCGAAATCCATCGCGTTTGCGAATATGGACGAAACCGAGTTTCAGCAGGTTTATAAATCTGTACTGAATGTGCTGTGGAACTGGATTCTGTTCCGTAAATTTTCCTCTCCGGAACAAGTCGAAAATGTGGCTGCACAGCTGCTGGAGTTTGCGTGATGGCAGATTTACGTAAAGCGGCGCGGGGCCAGATGTGTCAGGTCAGAATTCCTGGCTACTGCAATCACAATCCCGAAACTTCCGTGCTGGCGCATTACAGACTGGCGGGGACGTGTGGAACAGCGACAAAGCCACACGATATGCAGGCTGCAATTGCCTGTAGCTCATGCCACGATTTAATCGACGGGCGGGCAAAAACCAGCGATTACACCAAAGAAGAATTGCGCCTGATGCACGCAGAAGGTGTCTTTCGCACGCAAGAAATCTGGAGAAAGGAAGGTTATTTATGATTTACCCAACAAATACAGGCAAAAGCGGGGAACACCTTCGTCTCACCACGCTGGAAAGTGTCTGGATTCAGGGAAAACTGCGCATGTGGGGGCGCTGGTCGTATATTGGCGGCGGTAAGACGGGGAATATGTTTAACCAGTTGCTGGCATCCAAAAAATTGACGAAAACAGCCATCAATGAAGCTCTGCGCAGGATGAAAAAAGCGGGGATTGATAAGACGGAACTGGAGGCATTTTTGCGGGAAATGCTCGACGGTAAGCAGAAAAGCTGGTTGTCTCATTGTACTGATGCCGAGGCGTTATGTATTGATCGGGTAATTAGCGAAGTGCTGGTCGAGTATCCGGGATTAATTAGCATCCTCCGACAACGATATGAAGGGCGGGGGATGAGCAAACTGAAAATGGCAGAGAAGTTAAATGAGTATCGCGATGACTGGAGTCTGAAAACTTGCAGAAATCGTATTGACGCGTGGCTAAATGTTGCAGAACACATTCTGTATATACCAATGAAATTGGCGTTAAGCATAGAAAGCCAATAAAAAATCATTGCGTTTTTGCCAATAAACTGCTTCAATTCAGTTACGCTTCGCAAAGCTGTATCGCGAGGTTAACCAGAAACGTGAACTTAAAAACCCGCCACTGGCGGGTTTTTTTATTTCTGGATCCTGGTTAAAAAATGCGCGATTAAATAGTCGTATAAAATATATTTTGTGTACATTTATGACTGTTTTTAAATTTATATAAAAAGTTGACAAAATAGAAATCTAAAAATAAATTTACAAAACTTGACGCTGCGATGTATTGCAGTTTTATTATTTAAACGTATTATTTGCCGCAGTTCTTCAGGGGGGAGTAATTGCGATATATTCCTGTCTGAGGAAATAATGCCGATTTAGCTCAGTAGGTAGAGCAACTGACTTGTAATCAGTAGGTCACCAGTTCGATTCCGGTAGTCGGCACCATATGCGGGTATCGTATAATGGCTATTACCTCAGCCTTCCAAGCTGATGATGCGGGTTCGATTCCCGCTGCCCGCTCCAGCAAAACAAATGAGGTATAGGTTTTTCAGCACTGGCGTTTTTTTCGCGGGAAAGGTCTCGTATATCCTTTATCGCTCTCCCGAATTATAATGGAGACCAGTTATGATTTCGGTGCTGTGTTTTTTGATACTATCGGAATAGTGCATTATTGGTGGGATTTTTTTGATGTTTCCTGGCAGGGGCTGATTATGCACTATCCCGATGTTGTTAACATCACAAAATGAGGTGAGCCCCATGTGCGGGGGTGGTTTAAGTGGTTGTTTAGCGGGGAAACTACAGTATCTGATGGTATGTCAGGTATTTCGGGAGGCACCCGACACCTCACCTATATTATAATAATACTCTTCAGCACTTACTGATTTGACCACCGCCTTAACAGGCGGTTTTTTTTCGATAATTTGCAGAATTGTACGCTGAATAAGCATTACATCGTTAAATTTATAACTTATTCCGAATATGCTGTGCTTGCTTATTGTTAGTTTGCTTACATTTCTGTATCTTGCTGCACCGCAGGTTTTCCCTGTAACGACGCTTGTATGATGAATCATTTAAACTTTGTAATTTGCCAGCCAGTCTCTGGTGGCTGGCTTTTTTTTGCAAGGTGTTCCGATAGTTCTGTTCGTCAGACTGGATTCCCGCAGAACAAAAAGCCGTCACTAACTCATTGGGTAAGAGTGCATAACACATATTGTTGTTTTGTGGTGCAGGGTTCGAGTCCCCGGTGACGGTCCACTTGTAATGGTAAATATACTTTTAACAGGCTCGCTTCGGTGAGCATTTTGTATGAGTTTAATCCGGTTTATATTGGCGAAAAAGGGCGCGGCTGTCGGATTAAAGCCGCGGGACAAAGTCCATGAAGAAGAATAAGTATCTGCCTCCTTCAGGAGACATGTTTATACTACTAAGCATTTAGAATGGTTTAAATCCTCAGATTAACCTTAATTTCAGATAAGGCTTATTTCATTTTTTCGCGCACACCCGGCGCACATCAAAAACCACATAACCTTTCAGGGGTGAGCTTACGGGATGATCAGTGTGACTTGAGCTGGTCACTCCGGGCGGAGGCTCATCCACTAAAAGGAAACGTCACGATGTTTGGGATTTTCAAAAGAAAACCCGTAAGCCCATTGTTGAAATAAAGATGATGGAAAACTACGTGATAATGGGCGGCCGGTGGGTGTTTTCATGTGGCAAGAATCATTTTTCAGATTATTACAGTTGAAGTGATTTTATTCCTTGTTATTATACACCTGTCTTCTGGGAGAGTTATCTTATTCCCCGATAAGAATCCATATGAAGAGTAAAAATCGTTCAGGAAACAGGATCGCTGATTTGTAATTGGCTAGTCAGTGGCTGGAATCGCTCTGGCAGTAGATGAGACTCACTTATATTAAGTACTGACGCTTTATTCGTGGTAAGTTTTCGTAACTGTCGCTTTTTGTTTTGTAATAAAAACAAAATATCACGGTGTTGGTGTTGTTATTTTACAATAGCGGGATGGTGTATTTTCGGTAGAAATGTTGTGTTTCTTTGGAGAGTCGGAAATACATCATTCCGGTGTTGTAAATAACACCAAAGAGATGTTTCCCGGTATGAGAGTGGTTTACATTGTTGCTTTTGGAACCACAATATCTGGCATAAAGTCAGATATTCAGGGAAGTCCGCAACATCTCAATTTCGCTACAATAAAAATGATTCATCTTCAGCATTGTTCAACCGCCGCACTAGGCGGTTTTTTTTGTGTTGAATTCAAAAAAATACACGGACACTGATAATGTCCGTGTGGCAATGCCATGTAAGTCAACGATGAATATGACGCAAAAAAAACGCGACCGTCGGATTAAGGTCGCTGGACAAAGTCCGTGAAACATAACGAATTTCCGTTCCTCCCCCCGTTCGGGAAGTGCAAAAAGTATATAAATTAATTTTTCTCGTTTAAACAGGAAAGTTAATCTGAATTTCTGGTAATCCTTATTCCCGTACATTAATTCTTCGCTTTTCATATCAGACTATGTCACACAAAAGGCATTTGCGGATTCCTTCGATGGGATGTTGTTTTTTACGGGCCGCTGGTGGCCTTTTTTATTTACAGGAGAAAAAGTATGTCTGAACCCTTATCCGGTTCCGGCACGGCTGCGGCGCTCGGCGGGGCGACGGTATTCGGGCTCTTTACCGGAACGGATTTCGGGATTGTGTTTGGTGCGTTCGCCGGGGCGTTATTTGTGGCAACGATACCGCAGGCGCTTTCAGCCTGGCGTGTGGCGGCGCATTTTCTGGTGTCGTTCATTATCGGCGTGCTGGGTGCAGAGGTTCTGGCATCCTGGCTGGTAAAGCATACAGGGTTTGACGGAGCGCCTGTCGACGCATTGTGTGCAGTGCTGGTGTCAGTGGTGTCGGTGAAGATTCTGTCGTTCATCCACCAGCAGGATATTGCATCACTGGTGTCCGGTCTGTTCTCCCGCCTGCGGGGCGGAGGAGGCGGCAAATGTTAAGTAACCTTCCCGGATTGCTGAACGTGGCGTTATGCATGGTTATCGTGCTGACGCTCTTTTTTTATCGACGTAAAGATTCCACGCATAAACCGCTGATGTCATGGCTGGCTTGGCTGCTGATGCTGCTTTATGCCCTTGCGCCACTCAGCTATCTGTGTGGTCGTCTGTTAGCGGCGAACTGGCTGGTGGTGTTTTTTAATCTGCTGTTCTGCGTGCTGGTGATACGTGCACGTGGGAATGTTTCAAAAATCCTTGCATTACGAAGGTACTGAAATGAAGTCGAAAGATGAAATTTTTGACGAAGTTCTGGGAAAAGAGGGCGGTTACGTCAACCATCCGGATGATAAAGGTGGTCCGACCAAATGGGCATTACTGAAAAAGTCGCCCGGGCGCACGGATATCAGGGCGATATGCGTGACCTGACGCGCGGGCAGGCGCTGGAAATACTCGAGGCGGATTACTGGTACGGCCCACGTTTTGACCAAGTGGCAAATTTGTCCCCGGATATTGCCGCAGAGCTGTGCGACACAGGCGTCAACATGGGGCCAACCGTGGCGTCAAAAATGTTTCAACGCTGGCTGAACGTTTTCAACCTGCGCGGGAAACTGTATCCGGATATGGATGCAGACGGACGTATCGGCCCACGAACTATTAATGCGTTACGGGCATATCTGAAAAATCGTGGCAGGGATGGCGAACGGGTAATGCTGACCGCACTGAACTGTACGCAGGGTGACCGTTACCTGGAGCTGGCAGAGAAACGGGAGGCTAACGAGTCGTTTGTATATGGCTGGATTAAAGAGCGCGTATCAGGAATCAATTGTTGATATTTATACTTTAGTTGGAAATTACAAAATTAAATAAAAAATTTGCGTAATAGCTGAAATTATAATCTCAGGATAAATTATATATGTCTTATGTTTTTGATTAATTCTATTTATTGATTTGCATCAATTATCTTTTTTGCAGATGCGTTAATGTCATTGTACATAGTTCAGAGCGCACAATAAGTATCATGAATAGAATTGTTTTTTGGTTTGTCACCTTGGTTTTCATATCTTCTACGTCTTATGCTAATGATTTTTATAGAGCAGACTCCAGATCACCAGATGAAGTGAGACGTTCTGGTGGGTTAATACCCCGAGGACAAGATGAAGCGTATGAACGTGGTACGCCAATCAATATTAATTTATATGATCACGCCCGAGGAACTGTAACAGGGAATACCAGATATAATGATGGTTATGTATCTACAACAACGACATTAAGACAGGCTCATTTGATCGGGCAAAATATGCTTGGGAGCTTTAACGAGTATTATATTTATGTCATTGCACCAGCGCCTAATTTATTTGATGTGAACGGCATACTCGGTACATACAGCCCATACCCAAGTGAAAATGAGTATGCAGCATTAGGTGGTGTTCCATTATCACAAATAATTGGATGGTATAGAGTAACTTTTGGTGCGATAGAGGGGGGGATGCACAGAAACAGAAATTATCGAAGAGATTTATTTCGTGGATTATCTGTTGCACCGAATGAAGATGGGTATCATCTTGCGGGATTCCCTGATGAATTCCCAGCCTGGAGAGAGTACCCTTGGATAGAGTTTGCGCCAGATCAATGCCATCAAAATAATAAAACTAATAGTTTTTTAACCTGTGATTTTATCACTAATGAACTATCGCAAGCTGATTTATTAAAATTTAAGAAGCTCATAAAACGCAAATCCACTTTGTTGACTTTGCAAAGTATTGATGATTTTCTGGTAAAGAATGGAGATAAAGATGAACTTTAAGGCATTGATTAAAATTTTTGTTTTTATGATAAGTTTGGTATCTATCCAAACATTTGCAGGTGTTAGCCAGGAGTTTAGAACTAACTGTGGAGGAACCACAGCCAGAATTGTAGAGGGAGTCAAATTGACTCAATATTTTGCTGACGCAAATGTTAATAGGAAAGGTATATATGTTGTCAGTTCAACTGGCGGTGTTTGGATTATTCCTGGGGCGCAAAACTATCCGGACAATTATGTCGCTGATGAAATGAGGAAAATTGCAATGGCTGCTATACTTTCAGATATGAAAGTGAATTTATGCGCAAGCGAAGCATATAGTCCGAATCATATATGGGCTATAGAATTAGATGCGGAATAATTAAGCTGTTTTTTGTTTTATTGCCCCAGAGTGGGGCATTTTTATTTCTATGAGCTTATGAAGTGTTGATTGTGTGAATGTTATTATTGAAGGGGACGAATATAAGCGGATATATAGCATTGAAAATATTAATGTTGTAACCACACATCAGCATTATAACAGCTCTTTAGTGAGGGGCTGTTATAATGCCATGGTTCACCAACAGCACCCGCCGCGCACCCAGCGCACTGGCTGTTGGCGAGCTTTTTTATTCATCAAGCGAGGCTGTATGAGCGAGAAATTGAAGATCGTCTATCGCCCGTTACAAGAACTGTCTCCGTATGCACACAATGCCAGGACACACAGCCCTGAGCAGGTGGCACAACTGGTAGAAAGCATTAAGCAATTCGGCTGGACTAATCCGGTGCTGATTGATGAAAAGGGCGAAATTATTGCGGGTCACGGTCGCGTTATGGCGGCTGAAGTGCTCAAAATGGATTCCGTTCCGGTCATTGTTCTGTCTGGTCTGACGGATTACCAAAAAAAGGCGTATCGCCTGGCAGATAATCGCTTGCCACTGAACGCTGGCTGGGATGAAGAACTGTTACGGATGGAGCTGTCGGAGTTAATCAATGCTGATTTTGATGTCTCCCTGACAGGCTTCAGCCCGACAGAAATTGATGAGCTGTTGACGGATGTTTTGCCAGGTACAGGAAATGAGGATGAGCCGTATACGACGAAAATTGATACGCCTGTTTATGAGCCATCGGGCGGTAAACCGGATATCAGTGAACTGTACGACGATACGAAAACTCAGGAGCTGATCAACCGGATACGTTCGGCGCCCCTTGCTCCTGATATTGAGAAATTCCTCCTGTGTGCGGCAGAACGTCACACGGTGTTTAATTTCAGCAGAATTGCGGACTATTACGCTCACGCCCCCGCTGAAATTCAGTGTCTTTTCGAGGAGTCGGCGCTGGTGATCATTGATTATCAGCAGGCTATTGAAAATGGATTTGTCCGGATGACGCAGCGTATGGTGGAGATCATGCATGGCGGGGAGGAGGATGAATGTGCGTGATGATTTTTGCGCCTTTATTCTGACTCACGGGCGACCGGACAAAGTTCTGACTTACCGGACGTTGCGTCGTGCTGGCTATACCGGGAAAATTTTTATCATTGTCGATGATGAAGACAAGACCTGGCATCAGTACGTAGCTGAATTTGGTGAACAGGTGCTGGTGTTTTCCAAAGCCGATATCGCCAGTCGTTTTGACGAAGCCGATAATCTCGGTGACCGCCGTTCAATTTTTTACGCCCGTAATGCCTGTTTCGACCTGGCAAAAATGGTCGGGTGTAAATACTTCATTCAGCTCGATGATGATTATCACGAGTTCCAGTTTCGGGTGGATCGCAACTATGACCAGGCCTATTTTCCGATAAGGAAACTGGATGCGATCCTTTCTGAAATGCTGGCGTATTACGAATCAATACCCGCGCTTTCCATCGCTATGTCGCAGGGCGGGGATTTTCTTGGTGACAATGGCGCTCATGCTTCATGGGTGAAACGTAAGGCAATGAACAGCTTTATCTGTTCGGTTGACCGACCGTTCTCATTCATGGGACGCATTAACGAGGATGTGAATACGTACACGAATCTCGGTCGCCGTGGAGAATTGTTTATGACGATCGGTGCTGTCCAGTTAGGGCAGAAACAGACGCAGAAAAACAGTGGCGGAATGACCGAGCTGTATCTGGATTCCGGAACCTACGTTAAAAGTTTTTACTCCGTCATGTATGCACCGTCGTGCGTAAAAATCTCACTGATGGGCGCCAGCCATAAACGCATTCACCACCAGGTCACCTGGAACAACGCTGCAGTAAAAATTCTTCACGAAAAATACAGGAAGAAGACACCCTGCATATCAATGGGGGTGACAAATGATTCCGTATTCGAAAGTCGAGTCTCTGGCAGCGTGCCGGATGACTGCACAACAAATCGCTGACGTTCTGGATGTTGATCTGAATCGACTGAAAGAAAATCGGGAAGCAATGACAAATTTTTATGCGTCCATCCGTAAGGGCAGAGCGAAAGGTGAAGCCGAGTTACGGGCGGCATTGTTTAAGCTTGCCAGAAAAGGGGATGCCTTTGCTCTGCGCGAACTACTCAGGGTGGATAAAAATCAGGACTAACTGATGAGCAGACCGGACTGGGGGGCGTTGCAGCAGGAGTATATTGCTGAATACACCCGCTCCGGTATATCTCCGGTGGCATGGTGTGAAGCAAGGGGACTGAATTACGCAACAGCCCGTCGTTACATCAAAAAACCTCCGAAAAATGCGCAGGCAGAAGTGCGCAAAACTGCGCAAAAAGGTGCGCAAAAGAAAACTGCGCAAAAGCGAACCGGCAAAACGGGGAAGGAAAAATCCAGAGTGGTTGTTTCTCCCGTTGCAGGAAATGATCAGGAAATTTTATTCAATCCCGATGAATTCGGCATCTCAGAGCAGCAGACGAAATTTGCGATGCTGGTTGCACAGGGGAGAAAACTCGTTGAGGCATATCGCCTGGCAGGATACGAGTCAGAGGGGAATGCGGCCTACGTAACTGCCAGCCAGCTCCTAAGAAATCCTAAGGTTTATCGGGCTATTTCATGGTTCCGCAATCAGTACCAGAAACGCTATACCGCAGACCTGGATTTACTGGTGAGTCAGTTGATGGCCATTGTCCAGGCCGACCCCAATCAGCTTGCACAATTTCGCCGTGTTAACTGCCGTTATTGCTGGGGCGAGAATCATCTCTACCAGTGGCGCGATATAGCAGAATTCGACAAGGCAGCGGCGCAGGCTTCCAGAGATGGCAAACCCGAACCGGAATATGGAGGCCTTGGCTTTGTTGATAACGCCATACCCAATCCGGACTGCCCGAAGTGCTGCGGTGAGGGAACGGGGCAGCTTTATATGGCTGATACCACTCTGCTTGATGGGGATGCACGGCAATTATATGCAGGGGCAAAGCTAGGAAAATTCGGTGTTGAGATCCTGCTGGAGGATAAAGCTGCCGCCCGGCGTGAATTGTTGCGTTTGCTTTCTGCTGGCGGGGCTTTATGTGCAGATAAGCGGCTACAGGAACTGGAAATTGAACGGCGCAGAATGGAAAACCAGAAGCTGCGTAAAGAGATCGAAACGGTGGAAGATAATGAACATCCCCAGCCTGTGGCGATCAATATTAATGTGGTTGATGCAAGAGCAAGGAGTGATGAAGATGATCTCTCCGACGCTTAATGTGCCTCAGGCGCGATTTCTTTCAATGCCCCATAAATTTAAAGCCTATATTGCTGGTTTTGGCTCGGGTAAAACATGGGTTGGGTGTGGCGGCATATGCAAAGGGATTTGGGAGCATCCAGGTATAAATCAGGGATATTTTGCGCCAACGTATCCCCAAATTCGCGATATTTTTTACCCTACAGTGGAAGAAGTTGCTGCTGACTGGGGATTGAACGTAAAAATTAATGAGGGAAATAAAGAGGTTCATTTTTATTACGGACGTCAGTATCGGGGAACCACTATCTGCAGATCGATGGAGAAGCCGCAAACGATCGTCGGTTTCAAAATTGGTAATGCTCTGGTGGATGAACTGGACATTTTGCCGAAGGAAAAAGCCAGAACAGCGTGGCGCAAGATAATTGCGCGTATGCGTTATAAGGTTGATGGACTTCGCAACGGTATTGACGTTACAACCACGCCGGAAGGATTCAAATTTGTCTACGAGCAGTTTGTTAAAGCCGTGCGTGAAAAAACAGAGCTGGCCTCAATGTATGGTCTGGTGCAGGCATCTACTTTCGATAATGAAAAGAACCTGCCAGCAGATTACATTCCTTCGCTTCTTGAGTCATACCCTCCAGAGCTGATTAAAGCCTATCTTCGAGGACAGTTTACTAACCTGACAAGTGGTACTGTTTACCATCAGTTTGACCGGAAACTGAATAATTGCGAAGAAGTGGAGCAGCCAAGGGAGCCGATTTATATTGGGATGGATTTTAACGTTGGAAAGATGGCGGGGATCGTCCATGTACTGCGTTTGGGGCTTCCATGTGCGGTAACTGAAATCATCAATGCCTACGATACGCCGGACATGATCCGCATCATTAAAGAACGCTTCTGGCTGTATGACGGGAATGATTACCGGAAAGTGAGGGAGATTTATATTTATCCAGATGCTTCAGGAGATTCCAGAAAATCAAGTAACGCAAGTACGACGGATATAGCCCAGCTTAAGCAGGCTGGTTTTAACGTTGTGGTGAACAGCTCGAACCCGCCAGTAAAAGATCGCGTTAACTCAATGAATGCAATGTTCTGCAATGCCAATGGCGAGCGTCGCTATAAAGTTAATGTGAAGCGTTGTCCGGTATATGCCGAATCTCTGGAGCAACAGGTCTGGGATGATAAGGGGGAGCCTGATAAAAAATCAGGCAACGATCACCCGAATGATGCCGGAGGCTATTTCATCGTTAAGCAATTCCCTATTATCAAACCGAGCGGAAGAGTCACATCACTTCGGATTTAATTATGGCTGATATATCAACACCCAACCTCGACTATAACGATATGCTGGAGGCGTGGGATATTAACGACGCACTGATGGGCGGTACGCTTGAAATGCGCAGGCAGGGGGAAAATTATCTCCCAAAATGGCCTAACGAAGATGAAGACGCTTATAAAAAACGCCTGTCTGTGGCTACGCTACTTCCTGTGTATGAAGAAAGCATTAAGCAAAATATTGGACGCATATTTGCAGAGCCGACAGTATTGAGTGAGGAAACGCCGGAAAAAATCAGGGAATATGCAGAAAATATCGACATGGAGGGGAGCCGACTGGATGTGTGGGCGCAGCAATTTTTCAGCCTCGCATTTCAGTATGGTGTGGCACATGCGCTGGTGGACTATCCACGAACGGATATGAAGGAGATCCGGACAAAAGCCGATGAAAATGCGGCTGGTGGTCGCCCATACGTTACGATGCTGAATCCACGCCAGGTTATTGGATGGAAATCGAAAGTTGAAAAAGGGAAAGTTGTTCTTACTGATTTGCGTATAAAAGAGGTCATCATTGTTGATGGTGATGATTTCGGGCAGAAGAAGGTGGAGCAGATCCGCCATATTATGCCCCGTTGCGTTGAAATTTATCGACGCAGCGAAGGTACTAATGGCGAATCTGTCTGGACGCTTCACGAGTCATGGAATACCAGCCGTGATGATATTCCTCTGGTAACACTGTATACGAAGAAAACAGGGTTTATGCGTGGTACACCGCCATTGCTTAATCTTGGCTTGCTGAATATCAAGCACTGGCAAAGCCAGAGCGAGCAGGACAATATTCTTCATGTTGCCCGCGTCCCATTGCTGGTGGCCTACGGGCTGGACAGAAATGAAGAACTGACGGTTGGTGCATCCACCGCTACGATTTTTGAGGACAGAACAAAAAATGGCCTCGAATATGTTGAACATAGTGGGGCAGCGATAGAATCTGGCGAAACCTCACTGGAGAAGCTGGAAAATCAGATGCGTCATGCCGGCGCTAAACTTCTGCGGGCTGAAAATACATCCACCAAATCTGTTGATCAGACTAATGAAGAGCGGATGCAGGAAAACTCGCCGCTTTATACAATGGCGAACTCCCTCGAAGATGCCCTCGATAATATTCTCCAGATAATGGCGGAATGGATCGGAGAGAGTTGCGGCGGCAATGTGGATGTGCGCACTGAACTGGATGTATCTGCCCAGGTGTTTGACTCATCCTCCGCGCTGGCTGTTCAGTCATTGCGTCAGGGCGGTGATATACGTCAGATTGATGCGGTTCGGGTGTTGCAGGCGTTGAAATTTATTGATCAGGATTCCCGTCCAGAGGAAGTGATCGATGAATTAAAAAATCAGAGTGTGATGCTGATGGATATCAATGATGCAAACCGTGAATGAACGGCTGCGTGATGAATCAATTGCTCATGCAGTCTGGGTATCCCGCTATAGCACTGGTGTGGCTGCCAGAATGGTGAAAACACTGAATGACAGTGATGCGGAGCTTACAGCTCGCCTGCTGGTGGCTCTGGACAGCCTCGATCCAGGTAGTTTTACCGTTACGCGCCTGGAGTCACTTCTGGCGAGTGTCAGAGAGGTTAACCGCGCTGCGATTAACAGTATGTTTACCAGTCTCTCCGGAGAGCTGAACGAGCTGGCAGTTTATGAGGCTGGTTATCAGTTAAGTCTGTTTGATTCTCTGCTACCTGATTTTGTTGCTGATGTTCACCCTCTGGTTGGTATCTCACCTGATGCACTTTATGCCGCTGCAATGGCGCGACCATTCCAGGGACGACTGCTCAGTGAGTGGGCCTCAGATCTTGAGGCGGATCGGCTCAGACGCATAACAAATACGGTGCGTCAGGGTTTTTTGTTGGGGGATACCAATGAGCAGATCGCAAGAAAAATTCGGGGACATGTCAGTAAGGGATTTCAGGACGGTGCATTGCAGATGAGTCGGGCTAATGCGGCCAGCATTGCAAAAACAGCGGTTGGACATCTTGCTGCTACTGCCCGTGAGAGTTTTGCCAGCGCGAATAATGATTTGATTAAGGGTAAGCAATGGTTATCAACGCTTGATAATCGTACTACGCCACAATGTCGAATCAGGGATCGCCTCAAATATACGCTGGATAATAAACCTGTAGGTCACAGCGTGCCTTATTTGCAGGGGCCGGGGAAAATTCATTTCTGCTGTCGCTCAACGGAAACGTTCATTCTGAAATCAGCGAAGGAACTGGGTATTGATGTTCGTGATATTTCCCCGGCTGAGCGGGCCAGCATGGATGGCGTGGTGGCCGGAGATACAACCTACAGGGAATGGTTTTTGCGCCAGCCTTACACCAGACAAAAACAGATTGTGGGGGAAACCCGGGCAAAGCTGATTCGGGATGGTGGTATGTCGCCAGATGAATTTTACACCGATAAAGGCGAGTGGCTGACGCTGAAGCAACTCCGAGAGCGTGATGCACAGGCATTCAGAAAAGCAGGGATTTAAATAAATCATTTATTACAACAGGCTACCTTCGGGTGGCCTTTTTTATTGCTGCGATCCGGATGGTGAGCAGCGTAACTGTCGGAAGACTTAAACCAGGTACTAATATGAAACTGAAAACGGTCGAGATTAACGGAAAACAATACGCAGAAATTGATACTGCTGGCCTGCCAGTCTATGTGCACGACGATGGTAAAGAAATCGGCTTCGATGCACCGCTGGCGACAAAAAAAATTACAGAGCTTAATGGCGAGGCAAAAAATCATCGCCTGGCTAAAGAAGCTGCAGAGGAAAAACTGGCTAAGTTTGCCGCTATCGAAGACCCGAAGAAGGCGGTTGAGGCACTGGAAATGCTGTCAAAAATCGACCAGAAAAAGCTGATCGATGCGGGACAGGTTGACCAGGTTAAGGCAGAAATTACGAAAAATTTTCAGCAGCAATTAGATGAAGAAAAGCAACGCTCTCAGATGCTGGAGAAGCAGCTTTACGATTCTATGATTGGCGGTAGTTTTGCGGGTTCAAAATATATTGCCGATAAAATTGCGATCCCGGCAGATTTATTACAAGCCCGCTTCGGACAGGCATTCAAAGTGGAAGAAGGGAAGATCGTTGCTTATGACGCTTCCGGCAACAAAATTTATTCCCGCGCGAAGCCAGGAGAACTGGCGCAGTTTGATGAGGCGCTGGAGTTCCTCGTCGAAAATTACCCTCAGAAAGACTACATCCTGAAAGCCAGTGGTAACAATGGCGGCGGTTCCCGTCCAACACAGCATGATATTGGTCAGAAAACGATGAAACGCTCTGCTTTTGATGCACTGGATGTTGCAGGTAAGCAAAACGCACTGAAAGACGGTATCACAATCGTTGATTAATACATTTGCCAGCTTCCGGATGGGAGCTGGTGTCAGGGCTGGATAGCTCACTACTCAATCCATTCACAATTACGCAAATTTTTAAGGAATATTTAATTATGGCTGGAAATACCCTGACCGGGTTGATCCCGACTATTTACACCGCCCTGGATGTTGTATCCCGTGAGCAGGTGGGTTTTATCCCTGCGGTAGCAAAAAACGCAAAAGCTGACGCCGCAGCAAAAGATCAGACGGTAACCGCGCCAGTTGCGCCTGAGGCGAAAACCGAAGATATCGTACCGGGGCCGTCAGCTCCGAATACCGGTGATCAAAATATTGGCACTGTTGATGTAAAAATTACTAAATCCAAAATGGCGCCGGTTAAATGGAATGGTGAAGAACAACTGGCTCTTGGCCCTTCAGGGACTTACAACACCATTCTGGCTGATCAGTTCAAGCAGGCTTTTCGCGCCCTTGCAAACGAGGTTGAGGCTGATCTTGGTGCGTTGTATTTCGGTGCTTCCCGCGCCGTGGGAACCGCAGGGACAACGCCATTTGGTGTTAAAGATGATCTTTCTGATGCTGCTCTGGCTCGTCAGGTTCTGGAGGATAACGGCGCACCGACAACAGATCTGCAGATGGTGCTTGGTTCCACTGCCATTGCTAATTTGCGCGGAAAACAGTCTGTATTGTTTAAAGTGAATGAATCCGGCACTGAACAGCTACTGCGTGAGGGCGTGTTGGGGCGTCTGGAGGGATTCAATATTCACAGTTCGGCAGGTGTAAAACGAGCGCCAAAGGTTGCTGCAACTGGTTATCTAGTGAATGGCGAGAAAAAAGAAGGCGATGTTCTTATTTCCATTGATACTGGTTCGGGGAGTATTTCTGCAGGTCAGATTGTTACGTTCGCTGGCGATCCGAATCAGTATGTTGTGGCAGCAGCGACCAGCAATCTGATTACTCTTGCAGCGCCGGGACTGCGTCAGGATCTGGCCGATGATACTGCAATCACAGTTGTTGGCTCCTTTACTGCAAATATGGCGTTTGATCGCAACGCGTTTCTGCTGGCATCCCGTACTCCGGCAATGCCGGAAGGTGGCGATAATGCTGATGATGTAATGAATGTTACGGACCCAATTTCAGGGATTACGTTCCAGATTGCACTGTATCGTCAGTATCGCCAGGTGCGCTATGAAGTTGGACTGGCATGGGGTGTTTCGTCAGTGAAACCGGCACATGGTTGTCTGATTCTTGGTTAAACATCCAAACGGGGCTTCGGCCCCATTTTTAATGGAGGGTATATGGCCGGATTAACTAAAGAGCAAAGAGCACAGCGTGAAGCCGCGCAAAAAAATGCAGTGGTGGAGCAGAATGTGGAGCAAATTCAGGAGCCACAAAAAACGCAAATTGAGTTAGTGGTTATGGTGACCGATTATCAGATGTTTCCCGGCGCACCAACTATCGCTAATGTTCATCCTGATGAAGTTGACAACTGGAAGGCTCTGGGCTGGAAAACTCAGGAGTAACACATGATCACTTACGTGACCTGTGATGACGTTGATAATGCGTTTGGGAACGCCTGGACGAGTGAGAACGCTAAAAATAAAGCTGTTTTAATGGCTAATGCCTGGCTTAATGGCTTCAGCCTGAAAATTAACCCATCCCGTATTCCGGAAGAGGTAAAACTTGCGGGAGCATATGCAGCCAGAATTGCCTCTGTCGGTAAGTTGTTTCAGCAGAAAAATGATTCTGGCGTTGTTATCAGCAAAGCCGTGTCGGTTGACGGGGTCAGTGTATCGAAATCATTTGCTGAATTGCCAGCAAACAGCACTGCATTGCTTGAACCCGATTTACAGCTTGCGATAGCACTGCTGAAACCGTACGGACTTAGTCGCTCACAAGTCAGGGTTGTGAGGGGGGGATGATGGTGCTTCGTGAAGAGATTCAGTCAGAGGTTGCCGCTGCTTTTGATGAGGATTTAGCAGACGCCGTGAGTGATTTTTCTGGTTCTTACGTTACGCACCGGAACTGGGATCCTGTGACGGAAACAGGCGGCGAATCCACAGCAACCTATACCGGGCGAGGCGTGTTGACGCGTTATAAGCTGGGCAGAATTGATGGGATTAATATTTTGCATGGTGACCTTAAATTGACTGCTCTGGTATGCGAGGTTACTGATAAACCCGCTGTCGGCCATATTATTGAGATTTATGATTCTGTATCAAGGCAGTTGCAACGATACGAGGTAATTACAGCGAGTGTAGATCCTTCCGCATCAGTTTACTCAATTCAGTTAAGGAGAGCGTAAATGGCAAAGGTATGGGATATCGAACCGTCAATATTTGCCGGGATGATTGAGGAAGATGTGGGGCTGAAAATTCGCTACATCGCTATTCAGATTCTTACTGCTATTGATATTGCTGCTCCGGTTGATACCGGGCGTTTCAGAAATAACAACATGGTGTCGTTGCAGCATCCCGATTTTGGTACATCTGATAACGTGGATCCGAACGGTACGATTGCGGTTCAGCGTGGGATCGGGGTTATTTCGAAAGCTGCAAATTACGGAATTATTTATATCCAGAATAACCTTCCTTATGCAGAGGCTCTTGAAAACGGTCATTCACAACAAGCGCCAACTGGCGTGTATGCCAACGCTTTTAATGGTGTTTTACAGGCTTACAAATGACGTTTACTGAAATCAGAAATACGGTCATTTCCAGAATGACGGCACAGATGGTTATTGATGGAAAAGACGTATTGTATCCGAACGGGCCAACGTTCGATCCTTCCGGTAAGTTAATCTGGGCGCGGTTAAGTAATATTCCCGGGCAGGCTGGAGTTAATGAAATTGGCGCGGGGCCGGTTGTTTATCGCACGGGGATAATCATTATTCAGTTATTTGTCCCCGCAGGTTCTGGTTCAAAACTCATTACTGAGACAGCCGATAAATTGCGGGAACTGTTTGAGTTTCAGGATGACGACCGTCTCAGTTACCAGGCTGTTTCCTCAATAACCGTTGGCGAAAAGAATGGCTGGTTCCAGCTTAATCTTCAAATTCCATATCGCGCGCTCTAGCGCAATTAATGACATAGGAGGCTCCTGTGAGTTCAGGTGCAAAGGTTATCTCGGCATTTATCCGGGAGACAGTTGCAGGCACCACACCAGCAAGTGGTGACTGGAGTTTATTAAAACGCACAAGCTGGGGAGTAAAACCCACCCAGAATAAAGGCGAAAATAATGAGATTGGTGGCTCCCGGATGGCTCAGGGAGCGACGCCTGGCACTGTGGATGTTGGCGGTGATGTTGGTACCAAATTTCGCTGGGGTCAACATGATGATTTTCTTGCATCCTGTTTCGGCGCGGAATGGTCAGGTGATTCTCTGACAATGGGGAATGAGCGAATAACATTTTCTCTGGCGACCTATGCGTCCGATGTCGGAATTGCCTCTGTTGTCAGAGGAGCGCAGGTTGGCTCATGGAAAATGCAGATCCCTAACGACGGCGATATTACGGCGACCGTAACCTTTGCCGGGCTGGACTGGGAATCAAAGGCCGATGATACGAATTTTATCAAAGGCGAACCTGTGGATAGTGCAGGAAAGCTACGTTATTCGTTTAAGGAGGTTTCAGCAGTAAGCCTGAATGGTGTTGCCGGAGGTAACGGTTTTTGTATCGACAGTTTTGATATTCAGTTCGATAACAAACTCCAGACACAGCGTTGTATCGGGACTGGCTCGCCTTATGCAGGAGCAAATATTCCGACTACTTTTACACCGTCCGGTACGGTGACGCTTTCATGGTCTAAAGCCGCGTGGGAAATCTGGAGTAAAACACTGACTGGAGAAACAGTTCCGTTCAGCTTCACACTTTCGAATGGAGAGGGGACATACACTTTCAGTTTCCCGAAGGTTCAGGTGTCAGGTGAATGGCCCGATGGGGGTAATACCGACATTATCCAGGTTCAATTGAGCATTACCGCAGCAGATGAAGCACCTACGATAACCAGAAAAAAAGCCTCCCCGGCTGCCGTGATCGCAAAAGCCAGTGCTGAGGCGATTAGTTGATTTTCCGTTATTCCCCCTGTGGTACTGCACTACAGGGGGCGCATTGAATGAGGTTATGGATGTTTATTCTTAATCAGAAAATTATCATCGGTGGTGAACGCTGGTTTACCCCAATGAAGGACTTAAAACCTGTAGACGGGTTAAAACTGTTGGTGGCAAGCAGCGATAACGATCAGTATCGCTCCCGTAATGCATTAATCCGTCGCCACATTGAGAAAATGGATGCCAGTTTGCACGTCGGAACGAAGGAGTTTGATATTGCCAAGGTTTCCGAGGTGGATTCTGTTGATGATTTACTCATTGATAATGCTGCTCGTTATCTGCTGAAAGACTGGAAAGGGGTTGGTGAACTGGTTGATGGTGTTGAGGTTGCACTGGAATATACGCCAGAACGAGGGATCGCGCTGCTTAAGCAGAATCCGGAGTTGTACTGGCAGATCCTTGCAGAAGCAGCCAGCATCGCCCAGGGTAAAGAGCAGCAGAAGCAGGATACGATAAAAAAGCCATAGCCGCCCAGCGGTGGTTATCGGAGTTCGGGGGAGAAAAGGGTGAAAAGGCAAGATGGAAGCGAGAAAAACTCAGGTTGCCGCTGCTCCCGGAGCCAGAAATAGACCCCGTTGTCCGTGAGTTATTGTATGCGTATTCAGTAATGTCTCGTTCCAGGCGTTATGCAGGCATGTCCGGGGTTCCGCTACCTTTGTCAATATCTGACATACACGACTATTTAAAAGCACACCCGATATTAATAGAAGGTGATGAATTCGAAGCCGTGATTTTCGCACTCGATGACAATTATTTTTCGCGAACTGACGATTTTGATGAACAAAATATTTAGCAAATGTCGACTTTATTATATTATTGCGTATATTTTAATACGCATATATGATTTAGTGCGAAATTGATAGTTGACTTTCAAATATGCATGGTATTTTAATGTGTGCCGCACAGCTTAAATTTTGCTGTCGTAACAATGTTTTTATAAAAAAGGTAATTTTATGAAGAAAGCAGTGTTGGCTACCATTATAGTTTCAACTTTGTTTGCAACTGGCATTGCAAACGCTGAATTACTGCAGAGTACTATTTCTGCTGGTTATGCTCGTAGCCATGCAAAAGTTGATAATGCCAGCGAGGATCTGAACGGTTTTAATATTAAATACCGTTATGAACTGAATAACGACTGGGGTATGGTTGGTTCTTTTGTGCACACCAATTACAACAAAGATGCTTATGGCTATGTTCCTGATCTTCAAGGAAAACCACAATACACCAAATTAGCATCTGGAGATCTTGATTATTTCTCCGTGACAGCTGGACCGTCCTATCGTTTTAATGACTATTTGAGCGCATATGCTCTGGTTGGTCTTGGATATGGAAAAGCTCATGTCTGGGATGGTGAATTTTCTGCATCTTCAGATAAAACCTCTGCAGCGTATGGTGCTGGTTTCCAGATTAACCCAATGCCAAACCTGGTAATTGATGCATCTTATGAATACTCAAAGTTGGGTGATGTGAAAGTCGGTACCTGGATGGCTGGTATCGGTTACCGTTTCTGATAAGTCACGCCCCTCTGTTGTCTGGCCCCGCTTCCCAAGCGGGGCTTTTTATTTGTCCGGAATAAATAAATGACTGAGCAAACTTCACGTCTCGCAATAATTATTGATAGCACTGGAGCAGAGAAAAATGTGGGTAATCTGTCTTCTGCGTTAGTAAAGATGACGCAGGCTGGAGAACACGCTGCCACCAGTGCAGGGAAAGTGACTAAGGCAACAGAAGATGAGAAGAACGCGCTCGCAAAATTAAAAGCAGCTATTGATCCTGTCGGTGCCGCAATTGATACTGTCGGTCGACGCTATTCTGAATTAAAGAAATATTTCGATAAAGGGCTTATTGATAAAGAAGAATATGAATTTCTTGCCCGTAAACTTAATGAAACCACAGAGGAATTGAGTGGGGTTGCGCAAGCGCAGAGAGAAGCCGAGAAGGCCGGAAAACTTGCTGCCGCCCAGCAGGAAGCGCAGGTTCAGGCCTTTCAAAGAATGCTGGACAAGATCGACCCTCTGGCAGCGGCGCTAAGAAATCTTGATCAACAGCAGGATGAACTTAATGCTGCACTTTCATCCGGGAAAATAAATGGCTCTCAGTTTGATAATTACAGCCGAAAAATACAGGAAACGCGGCGAGAGCTAACAGGAGAGGCTCAGGCAGAACGAGAAGCTGCAAAAGCGCATGATGAACAAGTTACTGCTTTGCAACGTCTGATTGCTCAACTCGATCCTGTCGGAACAGCTTTTAACCGCCTGACAGAACAGCAAAAGCAACTCAGCGAAGCAAAAGCCAAGGGGGTGCTTTCTCCTGAAATGTATGAGGAGCTTTCAGGAAAACTCCGTGCTATGCGGAGTGAGCTTGAGGCTACTCAATCGCAACTAAGCAAAACCGGAATGTCGGCAAAACAAACGGCTTTTGCTATGCGCATGTTGCCTGCACAAATGACGGATATTGTAGTTGGATTGTCTACAGGCCAGTCACCGTTTATGGTGTTAATGCAGCAGGGCGGTCAGCTAAAAGATATGTTCGGTGGGATTGGCCCGGCGATCAAAGGTGTTGGTTCTTATGTGCTGGGATTAATTAATCCTTTTACCCTGGCCGCAGCAGCCGTTGGCGTCTTAGGGCTGGCTTACTATAAAGGCTCTCAGGAGCAGGACGAATTTAATAAATCTCTTATTCTTACCGGAAATCAGTTGGGGACAACCAGCGGGCAATTGGCCGATATAGCTCAACGTGCCGGGAATGCGGCTGATTCGACAACTGGCGCTGCGGCGGCAGTATTAAACCAGCTTGTGCGTTCGGGAAAGGTAGCGAGCAGTTCGCTGGAGCAAGTGACGACAGCGATAGTAAAAACGAGCGAAGTAACAGGAATATCAACCGAACAACTGGTTAATGACTTCAATGAAATTGCAAAGGATCCTGTCAGTGCCATATCAAAACTTAATGATCAGTACCATTTTCTGACACTTGCGACTTATAACCAGATTAAGGCGCTACAGGATGAAGGGAACCAGCAGGAGGCCGCCCGCATTGCGACAGAAGAATACTCATCCTCAATGATCCAGCGCACCAACCAGATTAAAGAAAATCTTGGTTATCTTGAGACTGCATGGAAAGCTGTCGCAGACTCCGCAAAATGGGCATGGGATTCCATGCTGGATATTGGCCGTGAGGCTTCCCTTGATCAAAAAATTTCAGATGTTCTCCGTCAAATTGATGAAATAGAAAAAAATACCCGACCCGGAGTTTTCGGGTTAGGTGGCATTGGAGATGGCGGAGCTCAAAATAAAAGGCTGGCACGATTAAAGCAGCAATTGGGCGTACTTCAAGCAGAAAAAATTGCTCAGGACGTACTAAATTCATCAATAAACGATTACAACAAGCGACAACAGGAAGGAATTGAACTCAGACAGAAAGCAGATGCTTTTTCAAAACAATATCAGACCCGGGAGCAGCAGAGAGCTAGTGAACTTGCAAAACTGGAAAAGCTAAAGAATCAGTATTCAAAGGAAGAATATAATAATCTTATCGCTCAAATAAATGAGCGTTATAAAGAACCAAAGCAACCAAAGGCGAAAGGTTATTCGGATGATGCTGCCCAACGAATGATTGATCATCTGAATCAACAGAATGCGTTACTAAGTTCACAAGCTGAATTGACCGTTAAATTAAGTTCCTCTGAACAGGAACTGGTTAAGTGGCGTCAGCAGGTTGCCGACCTGGAGTCACGACCGTCATCGAAATTAACCCAGGATCAGAAATCGCTTCTCTTACACCGGGAAGAAATAACCGCGTTGATGGAGAAAAGTGTTGCGATTGAAAAAAATAACAGGCTAATCAAGGAATCCGCCGAAATAGCCGCATGGCGTGATTCATTGCAGGCTTCGATTGATAATCGTCAGCAGGGGTATGATATTCAGATTGCTGGTTATGGGCTTGGCGATAAAAATCAGCAACGTCAGCAGGAATTACTGCGGATTGAACGTGAATATAACAACCAGCGTCTGCAACTTGAACGTGACTATGCAGATAAATCCCGTGGAATGTCAGATCATGTTTTTCAGGAGAAAATGCAGGCTCTGAATGATGCTCTGGAACGAGAAAAAGAAATTGTCAGACAGAAAAACGAGCAGGTCGATATTCAGGCAGGAGACTGGGTTAGTGGTGTCTCCCAGGGATTCAATAACTGGCTGGATGACACTAAGGATATCAGTGAGCAGATAAAATCAACCACGACTCAGATGTTTGATGGGATGACCGATGCGCTGGGTGATTTTGTCACGACAGGCAAGGCAAATTTTCGTTCTTTCGCTACTTCCGTGATTTCGGATCTTAGTCGAATAGCATTAAAGGCTTCAATTACTGGGATTTTCGACAGCATTAGTAACAGTTCTTCTGGGGGGATTTTAGGAACTATCGGGAGTGCTATTAGTAAATTTATTCCGAATGCAAAGGGCGGTGTTTATGAATCTCCATCATTGAGCACATATTCGAACGGTATTTATGATTCCCCGCAAATTTTTGCTTTTGCAAAAGGGGCTGGTGTTTTTGGTGAGGCTGGGCCGGAAGCTATTATGCCATTAACGCGAGCTTCCGATGGTTCTCTTGGTGTCAGAGCTATTAATAGTAAAAGTGGTAATGGAGGCGGAGATATTACCTATGCCCCTGTATACCAAATCACTATTCAAAATGACGGTCAAAATGGAGAGATTGGCCCTCAGGCAATAAAAGCACTTATGGGGATGGTTGATCAGCGGGTGCAGGGCACTCTGTTAAATATGCGACGTGATGGGGGAATGTTAAGTGGCTAATACGGAAGAATTTCACTGGTTACCAGAGGATGGAATGAAAACAGAAAATAAACCATCGATAAAAACTGTAAGATTTGGCGATGGTTATGAGCAACGAAGTCCAAATGGACTTAATCATTCTCTGCGCGTTTTCACCTGTGATTTCAAAGTTGAGGCGAATGAACGTGATTCATTTGAAAAATTTTTAGCCCGGCATGAAGGCTATAAATCTTTTTTTTGGCGCCCGCCAGGTATTAACAGAAAAATCAGAGTGGTGTGTCGAACGTGGTCAGCGACAGAACATATCACCTATACCGATTTTTCGTGTCAGTTTGACGAAGTGGTGATCTGATGCAGGACATACAACAGGAAACACTGAATGAATGCGTTCGTGCGGAGCAGTCGGCCAGCGTGGTGCTCTGGGAAATCGATCTGACAGAGGTCGGTGGTGAACGTTATTTTTTCTGTAATGAGCAGAACGAAAAAGGTGAGCCGGTCACCTGGCAGGGGCGGCAGTATCAGGCGTATCCCATTCAGGGGAGTGGTTTTGAACTGAATGGCAAAGGCACCAGTACGCGCCCCACGCTGACGGTTTCTAACATGTACGGTATGGTCACCGGGATGGCGGAAGACCTGCAGAGTCTGGTCGGCGGAACGGTGGTCCGGCGCAAGGTTTACGCCCGTTTTCTGGATGCGGTGAACTTCGTCAACGGAAACAGCGAAGCCGATCCGGAGCAGGAGGTGATCAGTCGCTGGCGCATCGAGCAGTGCAGCGAACTGAGCGCGGTCAGTGCCTCCTTTGTACTGTCCACGCCGACGGAAACGGATGGTGCTGTTTTTCCGGGACGTATCATGCTGGCCAACACCTGCACCTGGACCTATCGCGGTGATGAGTGCGGTTATAGCGGTCCGGCTGTCGCGGATGAATATGACCAGCCAACATCCGATATCACGAAGGATAAATGCAGCAAATGCCTGAGTGGCTGTAAGTTCCGCAATAACGTCGGCAACTTTGGCGGCTTCCTTTCCATTAACAAACTTTCGCAGTAAATCCCATGACAGAGACAGAATCAGCGATTCTGGCGCACGCCCGGCGATGCGCGCCAGCGGAGTCGTGCGGCTTCGTGGTGAGAACGCCGGAGGGGGAAAGATATTTTCCCTGCGTGAATATCTCCGGTGAGCCGGAGGATTATTTCAGGCTGTCGCCGGAGGACTGGCTGCAGGCAGAGATGCAGGGTGAGATTGTGGCGCTGGTCCACAGTCATCCCGGTGCTTTGCCCTGGCTGAGTGAGGCCGACCGGCGGCTGCAGGTGCAGAGTGATTTGCCGTGGTGGCTGGTCTGCCGGGGGGCGATTCACAAGTTCCGCTGTGTGCCGCATCTCACCGGGCGGCGCTTTGAGCACGGGGTGACGGACTGTTACACGCTGTTCCGGGACGCTTACCATCTGGCGGGGATTGAGATGCCGGATTTTCATCGCGAGGATGACTGGTGGCGTAACGGCCAGAATCTCTATCTGGATAATCTGGAGGCCACGGGGCTGTATCAGGTGCCGTTGTCATCAGCACAACCGGGCGATGTGCTGTTGTGCTGTTTTGGTTCATCGGTGCCGAATCATGCCGCCATTTACTGTGGTGACGGCGAGCTGCTGCACCATATTCCTGAACAACTGAGCAAACGAGAGAGGTATACCGACAAATGGCAGCGACGCACACACTCCCTCTGGCGTCACCAAGCATGGCACGCATCTGCCTTTACGGGGATTTACAACGATTTGGCCGCCGCATCGACCTTCGTGTGAAAACGGGGGCCGAAGCCATCCGGGCGCTGGCCACACAGCTCCCGGCGTTTCGTCAGAAACTGAATGACGGCTGGTATCAGGTGCGCATTGCCGGGCGTGATGCAGGCGAAAACGAATTATCTGCCCGTCTTAATGAACCGCTGGCAAATGGTGCCGTGATCCACATCGTGCCGCGTCTGGCGGGAGCTAAAAGTGGCGGTGTTTTTCAGACTGTGCTGGGGGCGGCGCTGATTGCGGTGGCATGGTGGAACCCTGTGGGTTGGCTGGGAGCGGCAGCAATTACAGGAATGTATAGTGCGGGGGCCAGTATGATCCTTGGCGGTGTGGCGCAGATGCTGGCACCGAAAGCCAGGACGCCCACGGCAGCCAGTACAGATAACGGCAAACAGAACACCTATTTCTCGTCACTGGATAACATGGTTGCCCAGGGGAATGTTCTGCCCGTTCTGTACGGTGAAATGCGCGTGGGGTCACGCGTGGTATCTCAGGAGATCTGCACGGCAGACGAAGGGGACGGTGGTCAGGTTGTGGTGATTGGTCGCTGATGCAAAATGTTTTATGTGAAACCGCCTCCGGGCGGTTTTGTCGTTTATGGAGCATGACGAATGGGTAAAGGAAGCAGTAAGGGGCATACCCCGCGCGAAGCGAAGGACAACCTGAAATCCACGCAGCTGCTGAGTGTGATCGATGCCATCAGCGAAGGGCCGATTGAAGGTCCGGTGGATGGATTAAAAAGCGTGCTGCTGAACAGTACGCCGGTGCTGGACAGTGAGGGGAATACCAATATCTCCGGTGTCACAGTGGTGTTCCGGGCAGGTGAGCAGGAGCAGACACCGCCGGAGGGTTTTGAATCCTCCGGATCCGAGACGGTGCTGGGTACGGAAGTGAAATATGACACGCCGATCACCCGGACCATCACGTCTGCAAACATCGACCGTCTGCGCTTTACCTTCGGTGTGCAGGCACTGGTGGAAACCACCTCAAAGGGGGACCGGAATCCGTCGGAAGTCCGCCTGCTGGTTCAGATACAACGTAACGGTGGCTGGGTGACGGAAAAAGACATCACCATTAAGGGAAAAACCACCTCACAGTATCTTGCCTCGGTGGTGGTGGATAATCTGCCGCCGCGCCCGTTCAGTATCCGGATGCGCAGGATAACGCCGGACAGCACCACAGACCAGCTGCAGAACAAAACGCTCTGGTCGTCATACACCGAAATCATCGATGTGAAACAGTGCTACCCGAACACGGCACTGGTCGGTGTGCAGGTGGATTCGGAGCAGTTCGGCAGCCAGCAGGTGAGCCGTAATTATCATCTTCGCGGGCGCATTCTGCAGGTGCCATCGAACTATAACCCGCAGACGCGGCAATACAGCGGTATCTGGGACGGAACGTTTAAGCCAGCATACAGCAACAACATGGCCTGGTGTCTGTGGGATATGCTGACCCATCCGCGCTACGGCATGGGGAAACGTCTTGGTGCGGCGGATGTGGATAAATGGGCGCTGTATGTCATCGGCCAGTATTGCGACCAGTCAGTGCCGGACGGTTTTGGCGGCATGGAGCCGCGCATCACCTGTAATGCGTACCTGACCACGCAGCGTAAGGCGTGGGATGTTCTCAGCGATTTCTGCTCGGCGATGCGCTGTATGCCGGTATGGAACGGGCAGACGCTGACGTTCGTGCAGGACCGACCGTCGGATAAGGTGTGGACCTATAACCGCAGTAATGTGGTGATGCCGGATGATGGCGCGCCGTTCCGCTACAGCTTCAGCGCCCTGAAGGACCGCCATAATGCCGTTGAGGTGAACTGGATTGATCCGAATAACGGCTGGGAGACGGCGACAGAGCTTGTGGAGGACACGCAGGCCATTTCCCGTTACGGTCGTAACGTCACGAAGATGGATGCCTTTGGCTGTACCAGCCGGGGGCAGGCGCACCGCGCCGGGCTGTGGCTGATTAAAACGGAACTGCTGGAAACGCAGACCGTGGACTTCAGCGTGGGTGCTGAAGGGCTTCGCCATGTACCGGGTGATGTCATTGAAATCTGCGATGATGACTATGCGGGGATCAGCATCGGCGGGCGCGTGCTGGCGGTGAACAGCCAGACGCGGACACTGACGCTCGACCGTGAAATCACGCTGCCATCCTCCGGCACCACGCTGATAAGCCTGGTTGACGGTCAGGGGAGTCCGGTCAGCGTGGAGGTCCAGTCCGTCACCGACGGCGTGAAGGTGAAAGTGAGCCAGGTTCCTGACGGCGTTGCCGAGTACAGCGTGTGGGGGCTGAAGCTGCCGACGCTGCGCCAGCGCCTGTTCCGCTGTGTGAGTATCCGTGAGAACGATGACGGTACGTATGCCATCACTGCCGTGCAGCATGTACCGGAGAAAGAAGCCATCGTGGATAACGGGGCGCACTTTGACGGCGACCAGAGCGGCACGGTGAATGGTGTCACGCCGCCAGCGGTGCAGCACCTGACCGCCGAAGTCACCGCAGACAGCGGGGAATATCAGGTGCTGGCGCGCTGGGACACACCGAAGGTGGTGAAGGGCGTGAGCTTTATGCTTCGCCTGACCGTGGCAGCGGATGACGGCAGTGAGCGGCTGGTCAGCACGGCCCGGACGACGGAAAGCACATACCGCTTCACGCAACTGGCGCTGGGAAACTACAGGCTGACAGTCCGGGCGGCAAATGCCTGGGGGCAGCAGGGCGATCCGGCATCGGTATCGTTCCGGATTGCCGCACCGGCAGCGCCGTCGCGGATTGAGCTGACGCCGGGCTATTTTCAGATAACCGCCACGCCGCATCTTGCCGTTTATGATCCGACGGTACAGTTTGAGTTCTGGTTCTCGGAAAAGCGGATTGCGGATATCAGGCAGGTTGAAACCACAGCCCGCTATCTTGGTTCGGCGCTGTACTGGATAGCCGCCAGTATCAATATCAAACCGGGCCATGATTATTATTTTTACGTTCGCAGTGTGAACACCGTCGGCAAATCGACATTCGTGGAGGCTGTCGGTCGGGCGAGCGATGATGCGGAAGGTTACCTAGATTTTTTCAAAGGCCAGATAACCGAATCCCATCTCGGCAAGGAGCTGCTGGAAAAAGTCGAGCTGACGGAGGATAACGCCAGCAAACTGGAGGAGTTTTCGAAAGAGTGGAAGGACGCCAACGATAAATGGAATGCCATGTGGGGCGTCAAAATTGAGCAGACCGAAGACGGCAGGCATTATGTCGCGGGGCTTGGCCTCAGCATGGAGGATACGGAGGAAGGCAAACTGAGCCAGTTCCTGGTTGCCGCTAACCGTATCGCGTTTATTGACCCGGCAAACGGGAATGAAACGCCGATGTTTGTGGCGCAGGGCAACCAGATATTCATGAACGAAGTGTTCCTGAAGTATCTGACGGCTCCCACCATTACCAGCGGCGGCAATCCGCCGGTATTTTCCCTGACACCGGACGGGCGGTTGACGGCGAAAAATGCCGATATCAGCGGTAACGTGAATGCGAACTCCGGGACGCTCAATAATGTCACGATTAACCAGAACTGTAGGATTATGGGAAAATTGTCTGCCAACCAGATTGAAGGTGATATTGTCAAAACGGTGGGAAAAGCCTTTCCGAGAAATGGCAGTTATGCCAGCGGTACAATAACGGTCACTGTGTACGATGACCAGGCTTTTGACCGTCAGATAGTAATCCCACCCGTTCTGTTTCGCGGTGGTAAGCATGAAAACTTCAACAGCAACAACCAACAGTCATACTGGTATTCGACCTGTAAGCTGCAGGTACTGAAGAACGGACAGGAAATCTTTCAGCAACCCGCGACGGATGTCAGCAGGGTATTTTCATCTGTCATTGATATGCCTGCCGGACACGGTCATGTCACCCTGACTTTCAATGTTTCATCATATGGTGCTAATAACTGGACGCCAACGACCAGTATCAGCGACCTTCTTGTTGTCGTGATGAAGAAATCAACCGCTGGTATCAGTATCAGTTGAATTTTATAACCCAAATACGGGCGCCAGAAATGGCGCCTTTTTTATTTGTGGAGTGAATATGGCAGTACAGATTTCAGGCGTGCTGAAAGACGGTGCAGGAAAACCAATACAGAACTGCACTATTCAGCTCAAAGCAAAGCGTAACAGCACCACGGTACTGGTGAACACGGTGGCCTCTGAAAATCCGGATGAAGCCGGGCGTTACAGCATGGATGTTGAGTATGGCCAGTACAGCGTCACCCTGCTGGTTGAAGGTTTTCCGCCTTCACATGCCGGGACCATTACCGTCTATGAAGGTTCCAGACCAGGTACGCTGAATGATTTTCTCGGTGCCATGACGGAAGATGATGTCATGCCGGAGGCATTGCGTCGTTTTGAGGCAATGGTGGAAGAAGCGGCACGCAACGCTGAAGCCGCCTCTCAGAGCGCAGCGGCGGCAAAGAAATCCGAAGCTGCTGCGGCATCATCGAAGAACGCGGCGAAAAGCTCAGAAACGAATGCAGCTAACAGCGCACAGGCGGCAGCGGCCTCACAGACTGCATCGGCAAACTCCGCGACAGCAGCCAAAAAATCAGAAACCAACGCGAAAAACAGCGAGACAGCAGCGAAGACGAGCGAAACCAACGCAAAGTCCAGCCAGACGGCAGCAAAGACCAGCGAAACAAATGCCAAAGCCAGCGAAACTGCGGCGAAAAACAGCCAGGCTGCAGCAGCTGAAAGCGAGAGCGCAGCAGCCGGTTCTGCGACTTCAGCAGCTGGATCAGCAACTGCTGCGGCTAACAGCCAGAAAGCTGCGAAGGCGAGCGAAACTAACGCAAAGTCCAGCCAGACGGCAGCGAAGACCAGCGAAACGAATGCCAAAGCCAGCGAAACTGCGGCGAAAAGCAGTCAGGATGCAGCAGCCGAAAGCGAGAGTGCTGCAGCTGGTTCTGCAAGCGCGGCGGCTGCTTCTGCCACTGCATCAGCTAACAGTCAAAAAGCAGCAAAAACCAGTGAAACCAACGCAAAGGTGAGCGAAACAGCGGCTGCGAACTCAGCGAAAGCATCGGCAGCAAGCCAGACGGCAGCTAAAGCAAGCGAAGATGCAGCCAGAGAGTACGCAAGCCAGGCTGCGGAGCCGTATAAATATGTCTTACAGCCGCTTCCCGATGTGTGGATACCATTTAACGATTCACTGGATATGATTACGGGCTTTTCGCCATCATATAAAAGAATTGTTATTGGTGACGATGAAATAACGATGCCTGGCGACAAGATTGTTAAATTTAAACGAGCGTCGAAAGCAACCTATATTAATAAATCTGGTGTGCTGACAGAGGCTGCCATTGACGAGCCACGATTTGAACGTGATGGTCTGCTTATTGAGGGGCAAAGAACAAACTACATGCTCAATTCGGAAAACCCTGCCAGTTGGGGGCGATCGTCAAATATGGATGTTCCCGAAACCGGGACGGATAGTTTTGGTTTTACCTATGGAAAGTTTGTCTGCAACGATTCTCTGATTGGGCAAACCTCAGCCATTAATATGGCATCAATTGCTGCAACAAAGTCAGTTGATGTCTCAGGCGATAATAAGTACGTGACAACATCATGTCGTTTTAAAACAGAACTGCAGGTAAGGTTGCGTATCCGGTTTGATAAATATGACGGTAGCGCAACAACTTTTCTTGGTGATGCGTATATTGATACACAAACGCTTGAAATTAATATGACAGGCGGCGCTGCCTCAAGGATTACAGCGAGAGTCAGAAAGGACGAAGCTACCGGATGGATTTTTGCAGAGGCAACAATTCAGGCAATTGATGGGGAGTTAAAAATAGGTTCCCAGATACAGTATTCTCCTAAGCAGGGCGGGGCAACCGTATCTGGTGACTATATTTATCTGGCCACCCCACAAGTAGAAAATGGGCCTTGTGTATCATCTTTTATTATATCAGGAACGACGGCGGTGACTCGTGCGAGTGATATGGTTACGATCCCGACCGAAAACAACATTTATAATAGACCGCTTACTTGTTTGGTCGAGGTTAACAGGAATTGGGGCGATATCCCCCCTAATGTAGCACCGCGTATTTTTGATTTTTCTGGTGTGCCGCCTATTGAGTCAATTACATACGCTTTTAACACAACCGAGAAATATTACGGTCAGCTTTATATGCAAACTTATAAAGCGTCGACAAGTACTTACGTTTCTAGTTTGTTTACTGGTCGAACTGATGTTCGAAAATTCATTGGTGGTTTTAATATTTATTCTGATGGTACTAAACGAGTAGTTTCTAACGGTGAGGCTACTAAAACTATGAAAACGGAATGGACGGGCGTAAAAACGCGGACCTTTATTCGAATAGGAGGTCAAGCCACATCAGGGACACGTCATTTATTCGGCCATTTGAGAAATCTTCGTCTCTGGCATAAAGAATTAACTGATGCGCAAATGGGGGAGAGCATTAAATGAAAGATTTAACACTTAAATTTGCCGACAGGGCCGATTTTTCGGCCTTTATGGATAGCACTGGCTATTATGATGACGAGTCGATGCAGGATGATATTCTTATTGACGTGGTAGGTAACGTGTACAAAGAAACCGGAGAACTGAATGAAGATGGCGAACCGGTATGTGTTAAGGAAGACGGATATTTTGTAAACGTGCGCATCATTAATGATGTGAAAACACCGTCAATATTCGATGAATACGTGGTTGCTGTTGAGCATCAACTTCGTGGCTGGATGTGAGGAAGAATAATGGCTACATCGACAGTAATTCCTGATGACATCAAAACGCTAAAATCCGATGTTAGCAAATTAAAAAACGAACAAGGAAGCTACGCAACAAAATCATATGTAGACAGCAAAAATGAAACCGTTGGTGACTGGTCTGCTGCATGGTATCAGCAGGTATTGCCAACTAGCGGGGCTATATTTGGGCGAAAACTTCGCTCAACTCACAGGACGGCAGGTGTTGAGGATGCGTATTGCGAACTATACCTTAAAAAATGGATAGACAGCCCAGGGAACGCAATGGCGCGCCTTAACCTGAACGATAACGGGACAAACATTTGCTGGGACTTTACCAACCTTTATGGCGGTACGATGATTTTTCCCGGTGATAGCGGATACCTCAAAATGGGTAACTGCCTTATGTCATACGGCAGGCGTGGAAGTAACGCGCTTATTAAATTTGATTACACCGACTCCTTACAGATCAAATATGCTAATCATGGGTCGACCATGACATTAAACACACAGGGAACCGCTCACGCTGGCGTAACAACGCGACTATGGGGCAACTCTGGCCGTCCGGTTGTTTATGAAGTTGGCGTAGATGGTGCTCTGTATATGTTTTATGCACAGAAAACTACCAGCAATACCTACGAATTGACGGTTAACGGTGCGTGCAATGCAAGTGCATTTAATCAAGGCTCAGACCGGGATCTGAAAGACAACATTCAGGTGATCGATAGTGCAATCGACCGCATCCGTAAAATGAACGGCTATACATACACGCTTAAAGAAAACGGTATGCCTTATGCTGGTGTTATTGCACAAGAAGCCCTGGAAGCCATCCCCGAAGCCGTAGGAACTATGATGAAGTATCAGGACGGTGCAAGCGGATCGGAAGGTGAAGAAGGAGAACGTTATTACACAGTAGATTATTCAGGTATTACTGGTTTGCTTGTTCAGGTAGCCAGAGAGTCAGACGACAGAATAACAGTACTGGAAGAAGAAAATGCAGAATTAAAACAAAGATTATCTGCAATTGAGGCGGCGCTTACGTCTAAATAGTATTAAGGGATCGTGTGTCCTACTATAGTATTCTGGAGTATAAAGTGTCAGTTTTAATATCTGGTGAATTATTGGATGGTTCTGGGCGCCCGATGCCTCATTGTCATATAATAATAAAATCGAAAATAAACACGCATTCCGTATTACAGAAAACATCGTTTGATATACTAACTAATGAAGCTGGTGAATATTCGTTTAATATTGAACCCGGAAAGTACAGGGTTTATTTAAAACAGGACTGGTACGATGTGCGTGAATATGGTGTCGGTGACATTGCTGTATACGACGACTCAAGCCCCGGCACGCTGAACGACTTTCTGACCGCCCTTGGGGAAGACGACCTGAAGCCGGATGTGGTGAAGCGTTTTGAGGAAATTGCAGATGCAGTCAACCGTCTCTCTGAACAGGTGAGCAGTGACAGGGAGAAAGCAGAAGCAGCTGCTGATGCTGCAAAAAATGCAGCATCAGCGGCTCTGGACAATACCAATAAGGCGGAGGAATTTAAAGAACAATCACGGAAGAATGCCGAAATCGCTGCGGGATGCGCGCAAAATGCCGGACAGCACGCTTCGGATGCTGCACAAACTGAAAAGCAGGTGGGAATCCTGGCGACAGATATTCGACAGAATGCAGGCGATGTTTATCAGAACGTACAGCATGTCGAGCGTCTGGCATCAGAAGTTGCGCAGAATGCCAGCCAGGTGCATCAGAATACCCTGACAGTAACGGATGCAGCGCAGTCTGTGGAGCGGAATGCACAGCTGACAACGCAGTTAAGAAACGAAGCCGGTCGCTTTGCCGACGAATCCAGGAAAAGTTCAGAGGATGCAAAAGAGTACAGTGACAGTGCCAGAAAAGCGGTCGATGAACTGAAATCTGTCGGTACTTATCCGGCAGGGATAGCTTTTGCATGGCCAGCGGATATTCCCCCGGAGGGGTTTGCAATAATGCAGGGGCAGCCATTCGATAAATCTGTGTATCCACAACTGGCAGCTGTATTTCCGTCAGGTGTAATACCTGATATGCGAGGGTGGACAATAAAAGGCAAACCAGACGGGCGCGCAGTACTGTCTTACGAAGAGGATGGTGTTAAGCGGCACGGGCATACGGCAAAGGTATTACCGACGGATTTGGGGGCCAGGGAGACAAGTTCCTTTGATTATGGCTCTAAAAGTACAGAGCATGGAGGATTGCATAATCACATTACCAACGGAGTCTGGACAGGTTCAACAACGAGGAACGGAGGAACAAAGTGGGACACGCCAGGATATATAGCGGATATAACAACCAGCAGCGGAGGCGAGCATGTGCATGTGGTTTATATCGGCTCGCATATTCATACCGTGGCACTGGGCGAGCATGGTCATGATGTCACAGTTGATGAGACGGGTAATGCAGAAAATACAGTTAAAAATATCGCGTTTAACTTCATTGTGAGACTGGCATGACAAATTTCAAAATGAGTCCGGAATCCCGGACACTGAAAATTTATAACTTACGGGCTGATACAAAAGAGTATATAGGCGCAGGAGATGTTTATATTCCGCCGAATACAGGATTACCGGCGAACTGCACGCTTATCGAACCGCCAGAGGCTGGCCCCGGCCTGGTTGCCGTTTTCAACGATGCACAGCAACAGTGGGAAGTTGTTGAAGATCACCGTGGGAAAACGGTATATGACACAGCCACCGGGAAGACATTGTGCATTTCCCGTCCGGGGGCTTTGCCGGATGATGTCACCACTTTACCGCCAGAGGGGGAATTCCATCGATGGGATGGTGCGAAATGGATAAAAGACGACGAGGCCGAAAGGGCGGCGAAAATTCGTGACGCTGAACGGGAGAAGCAAAAATTACTTCAGGAGATAATGGAAAAAACACAGCTGTGGCAAACGTGGCTGTCACTTGGGATTATCAGCGAAGCTGATAAAAAATTACTCAGGGAGTGGATGTTGTATGCCCAAAAAGTTGAAGCGACGGACACATCTGAATTACCTGTGAGATTTCCCGACAAACCTCTTATTGTGGGTGAGCTATCCGGTGCGTTGTAAAAATCCCATCTTTCATTGTGCCGGAAATACCAAATCGCCATTTATTAAAGCCCAATTAGTAGTCAGTTAGAGCAAGAAAAATAGCGGACTTCTGCTGAATAGTAAAAAAACCCCGTCTCCAGTACGTGATAACGAGGCCTGAAGCATGGATAACAGGACTCTACACAAAGACGGGGTAACATAATAATTCTGAACAAACATACTGACAAACGGGATATTTCAATTAAAGACACAACGAGTACCAGGCGTACAGAGTGGATGTTGTGTCTGACAGGTGAGTTTACCGATAGCGCGATAAAATAAATCCCCTGTCACCATTTATTGTAGAAATGTTTATCAGTCATGCTTATGAGATAAATACACAAGACGGGGTGAAAATTTGGCCTAAAACAAGGTCGGGATGAAAAGAGTCTTGTGCAGTTTTGCAGATGTAAAAAAACCGCAGACACGTCGTATGCAAGAACGTGCTGCGGTCGGCTGGTTAACTTTCGATAGTGCGAATATTGAATAATTTCCAGCCGGAATGGATTCTATTGGAAAGTATTCAGAGGTGCAATCTGCAGTTCACGAATTGAGTATTTTTAGGATTTTTATGGTGGCAAAAATGGGGCAAAACGCTGCAAAAGGGGCAGAAATGGGGCAAAAAAAGAGTTGGTTATCGTGGCTTGTTGTAGTCGCTGATTCAACTTAACACATTGAAAAACAAATAAAATACTTATGTGTCAGATGGTTGTGATTTTTTCCCTTACTTGTTCAGGTTGTATTGTTCTTTCTTACTAATTTCTTGATTTTGCGACATTTAAAAGCGACTCAATTCGTTATATGGCATCAGAAGAGTATGCGTCATGCCGGAATGTCCAGCATAAGAAATCTGATATAAAAACTGTGGCGTGTATGGTACGGATTAGAGGGGAAAATGTCAGCACATTTGCGAAATGAATCAAAAAGCCCGCAGCGACGTGCGGGCGTTAGTTTTTAGCGCACGACCAGCACGGAGCACTCTGCATGACGCACGACGGCGGCGGCGTTAGAGCCGAGCAGGTAGGTGGTGATATCCGGTCGATGGGAGGCAATGATGATCATATGAGCAGGGATCTTTTTCGCCATTTCCAGAATGCGGTCTTTTGGCGAACCTTCTTCAACATGAACATGCACTCTGTCAGTCGGCAGTTTGAATTTTTTAATTATCTCTTCCAGTTGCGATTTAGCTTCCGCTTTCAGGTCATCCATTGCCGGCAATTCTGCGGAATACGCTAAACCCAGAGAGGCATAGTAGGGCAGCGAAGGTATTACCGTCAGGAAATGAACCTCTGCATCATCAATCTTTGCCTCGGCCTCAACGTGACTAATCACGCGTTGAGTTAATTCTGAATCGGAAATATCGATAGGGACAAGAATCGTTCTGTTCATAAAACCTCCTGTTTTAGTATCCGCATAAAGTGTAACGCCAGATGAGGTCTTTTGTATAATGACGGAGTTCACATTTTTAATTTAGATTAAGCAGGATTCAATAAGTAGAAAAAGCCCGCCAGAGAGGCGGGCAGGCAGGATTAGAACTGATAAACCAGACCTAAAGCGACAATATCATCGGTAGAGATACCGTTGGCAGCGTAGAAGCTGTCATCTTCATCCAACAAGTTAATTTTATAATCAACATAGGTAGACATATTTTTGTTGAAATAATATGTCGCGCCAACGTCGGCGTATTTGACCAGATCTTTATCGTCAACACCGGCCGGATTATCAGCACCACCGGCAGCATTCAGGTCACGCCCTTTAGACATCAGGAAAGACACTGCCGGTCGCAGACCAAAGTCAAACTGATATTGGGCAGTGACTTCAAAGTTCTGGGTCTTGTTCGCAACGGCGTAATCGCTGTTGCCAAATGGTGTCATATTACGCGTTTCGGAATACATGGTTGCCAGATAAATGTTGTTAGCATCATATTTTAATCCGGCAGTCCAGGCATCGGCTTTATCGCCACCTGCCGCAGTATGGTTGACCTGATCATTGGTGCGGTCTGAGGAGGTGTATGCCGCGCCCGCGCTAAAGCCCATACCTAAATCGTAGGTTGTGGAAAGCCCCCAGCCGTCGCCGTTTTCATGACGAACATCACGTCCGTTGTTGGTGCCTTCCTGACCGTTGTTTGCACCTTCGTTATTACCCTGATACTGCACTGCGAAGTTCAGACCATTAACCAGGTCGAAGAAATCAGTATTACGATATGTCGCTACGCCATTAGCACGACCGGTCATAAAGTTGTCTGCATTGGTGTAGGAGTCACCGCCAAATTCTGGCAGCATATCGGTCCAGCCCTCTACGTCGTACATTACACCGTAATTACGTCCGTAATCGAAAGAACCGTAATTTGCAAACTTCAATCCGGCGAATGCCAGACGAGTCCAGGACTGGTTTTTTGAGGATTCAGTATTGTTTGCCTGAATATTGTATTCCCACTGACCATAGCCAGTGAGTTGATCGTTAATTTGTGTTTCGCCTTTAAATCCAAGACGTGCATAGCTCTGATCGCCATCTTTTGCAGAACTATCAGAAAAATAATGTAGGCCATCAACTTTGCCATAAAGATCTAATTTATTGCCGTCTTTATTATAAATTTCTGCTGCATGTACAGCACCTGCGGCGAGCAGGGCAGGGATTAAGAGTGCCAGTATTTTGCTTTTCATTGAAAAAATCCTTTAGTTATTTTATTTGCCTTTTTCTCCCCGTTTGGGAAGTGAAAACATCCTAAAGGAAAAGTTCCATTAGCCGATAAATGTCATTTGTTACGCCTTAAGTAAAACCTTAATCAAATAATTCCTGAGAAATGATGATTGGTTTGGTGAATGATTTGATGGTTATACATACAAAATAAAAATTATACTTTTAAAAAATGATGCGTTATTCTGCGTGGGTTATATGCCTTTATTGTCACAGATATTATTTGTTGTTGGGTCATTGCTATAGTTATTTCTTTCCCAACAAATAAAAAGACAAGCCCGAACTTTCATTCGGGCTTTTTTTTCGTTCTGGATAATCCTTATCCGACGACGCTACTCGGTGCCACTTTTATCCGTTTTTCCTGCCATTTGTGCGAGGAAGTCATAGCGTTTTTGCAGATCGGCTGCGGCATCTTTCCATAACTGTTCCGCCACTTCTGGCTGTTGCGAATTCAGACGGCGGAAACGTTGCTCATGGAGCAATGTCTCTTCCAGAGCCTCTGATGGCGGACGTGAATCCAGCGCCAGTGGCAGTTTGCCTTCATCAGCACGACGTGGATCAAAGCGATACAGCGGCCAGAAGCCGGTTGCGGTGAGTTGGCGCATCTGGTCGTGACTCAATGCCAGGTCATAACCGTGCTCTTCACATGGACTGTAAGCAATGATCAGCGACGGCCCAGGATAGGCTTCCGCTTCCTGAATTGCTTTTACCGTCTGGTTCAACTGCGCGCCGAGAGAAATCTGCGCCACATAAACATGACCGTACATCATCATACTGACGCCGAGGTCTTTACGCGCTTTGCGTTTACCGTGTTCGCCAAACTTAGTCACCGCGCCGAGCGGCGTGGCTTTTGACGCCTGACCACCGGTATTGGAATAGCATTGCGTGTCCAGCACCAGAATGTTGACGTTTTCCGTCAGGCTTAATACATGATCCAGACCTCCGAAGCCGATATCGTAAGCCCAGCCATCGCCACCTATCAGCCAGATTGATTTTTCCACCAGCGCATCAGCGTCGCGTAGTAGTTCATGAGCTTCACTCACATCTTTGAGATGCTGGCGCAGCGTGGCAACCTGTTCGCGACGAACGTCTGGCGTGGCATCTGATTTCAACGCTGCCAGTAACTCCGCAGGAATTTTATCAGCAAACTGATCCAGCAGACGCAACACGCGGACACGATGCTGATCGACCGTCAGGCGGAAGCCCAGGCCAAATTCGGCGTTATCTTCAAACAGTGAGTTCGCCCATGCTGGGCCTCGACCGTTGGCATCAGTGGTATACGGTGTGGACGGCAGATTACCGCCGTAAATTGACGAACAGCCCGTGGCGTTAGCGATTAACATCCGGTCGCCATAGAGTTGAGTCAGCAATTTGATATATGGCGTTTCGCCACAACCGGAACAAGCACCAGAATATTCAAACAGCGGTGTGATTAACTGCGAAGTCCGAATATCAATACGTTCCAGTTTGCTGCGGTCAATTTCCGGCAGGTTGAGGAAGAAGTCGTAATTGATTTTCTCTTCTTCCACATGTTCCAGACGCGACATCATATTGATGGCTTTGATCTCTGGATTCTGGCGGTCTTTCGCCGGGCAAACTTCAACACACAAATTACAGCCGGTGCAATCTTCCGGTGCGACCTGCAACACATATTTCTGCCCGCGCATATCGCGCGATTTTACATCCAGTGAATGCAGGCTGGCAGGGGCGTTTTCCATTGCTTCGGGCGGCACCACTTTTGCGCGAATAGCTGAATGTGGGCAAGCGGCGACGCAATGGTTACATTGGGTACAGAGTTCCTCTTTCCAGATAGGGATCTCTTCGGCGATATTGCGTTTTTCCCAGCGCGTGGTTCCCATCGGCCATGTGCCGTCTGGCGGCAGCGCCGAAACGGGGAGGGCATCGCCCAGTCCGGCGAGCATTGCAGCGGTAACGGTTTTAACGAAATCAGGGGCAGCATCGGAAACCACCGGCGGTCGATTCGCACTATGTGGATTGACCGGCTGCAACGGAACTTCTTCTACGGATTCTCGCGCCAGCGCCAGTGCCTGCCAGTTACGTTCCACCAGATCCTGGCCTTTGCTGCTGTAGCTTTTGGCAATCGCCCCCTGCAACTCGGCCAGGGTGCTGTCGCCAGGCAGAATTTGCGTCAGGTGGAAAAACGCCATCTGCATTACGGTGTTAATACGAGCCGCCAGTCCACATTCACGCGCGATTTTCGCTGCGTTAATGACATAAAAGCGTGCTTTTTTCTGATTCAGTACTGCCTGCACTTCTTGCGGTAACCGCGACCAGACGTCATCGGCACTGTACGGGGTGTTAAGCAGGAAAATGCCGCCGGGTTTCAGACGTTCTGCCATCTGATATTTGTCGATAAACTGCAACTGGTGGCAGCCAACAAAATCAGCCTGGGGAATCAGATATGCAGAACGAATTGGATGTTCGCTCACGCGCAGGTGAGAAACTGTCAGACCACCGGCTTTTTTGGAGTCGTAAACAAAATAACCCTGTGCATACCACGGCGTGGAGTTACCAATAATCTTGATATTATTTTTGGTCGCGGAAACGCTGCCATCACTGCCCAGACCATAAAACAGGGCTTCCAGCTTCGCGGAGTTTGGCAGGGTATTTTCTGGCAATGGTAGCGACAGATTGGTTACATCATCGTAAATACCGACGGTAAAACGGGGTTTTGGTTTGGCTGTGTTAAGTTCGGCAAATACTGCCAGCACGCAATCCGGGCCAAACTCTTTGGACGATAAGCCATAGCGCCCGCCAATGACGCGTGGCAGTGTTTCACGCTCGCCATTATTAAAGGCTTCCGCCAGCGCGGTCATTACGTCCAGATACAGTGGTTCTGCCTGGGCGCCCGGTTCTTTGGTGCGATCCAGCACCGCGACAGTTCGCACAGAGTCTGGCAATGTTTGCAGTAAATGTTTGGCGGAGAATGGGCGGTATAGTCGAACTTTCAGCACCCCGACTTTTTCGCCACGGGTAAGTAACTCATCAACCACTTCTTCACAAGTACCGATGGCAGATCCCATCAGGATAATCACCCGTTCTGCTTGTGGATGCCCGTAGTATTCAAAAGGCTGATACTGACGACCCGTAGCGGCGGCGAAATCATTCATCGCCTGTTCAACATGGTCGTAAACTGCGTTGTACCACGGGTTAGTAGCTTCACGAGACTGGAAGTAAGTATCAGGATTGGCGGATGTACCGCGAATCACCGGATGTTCCGGGTTCAGCGCGCGGGCGCGGTGGGCATCAATTTCTGCCTGCGGCATCAGTTCAAGAATCGTGTCGTCAGCCAGTGGAACAATTTTGTTGATCTCGTGGGACGTGCGGAAACCATCAAAAAAATGAATAAACGGCACACGGCTTTTTAGTGTCGCGATATGCGAAATGAGGGCGAAGTCCTGCGCTTCCTGAACGTTTGCTGCACACAACATGGCGCAACCGGTTTGGCGCACGGCCATCACATCTGAATGATCGCCAAAAATAGAGAGTGCATGAGTAGCGACGGTACGCGCTGCTACATGCAGTACAAACGGCGTCAGTTCGCCCGCCAGTTTGTACAACGTCGGAATCATCAGCAGTAAACCCTGCGATGATGTAAACGATGTCGAGAGAGCACCCGTTTGCAACGCGCCGTGCACGGTCGCGATAGCACCAGCTTCTGACTGCATTTCAACCACACGAGGCGTATCTCCCCACACGTTTTTCAAGCCGTTTCCGGCCCAGGCATCGGCCTGTTCCGCCATCGTGGAACTTGGGGTAATAGGGTAGATGGCGATAACTTCACTGGTGCGAAATGCCACCGAAGCTACCGCGCCATTACCGTCAATTGTGATCATACGACACCCTTACATTGCGCAAATGAGGGGCACACGAAAAAGCTGCGCGCCCAGTAGTTATCTCTCAATTTTAGCAAATGGCCTTCTGTTGCATTTTCGCTTTTGTGTCCCTCATATCTGCGTAATGAATGTTTTGATCAAACAGTGGACAAAAAAATAGCGATAAAAAAGTAACAATGCGTTGCAACACACATAGTTGTTCTCGACGTAGTCGTCTGTGCTGCCTATTATTTACGGCGGTGTCGTTTGGTTTAAAGATTAGAGGAAGTAAAGATGCGAGCAGCGTTGTGGGTCGGGTGTGCCGCTTTATTGTTATCGGCGTGTAGTAGTGAACCAGTTCAGCAGGCAACTGCGGCGCATGTGGCGCCTGGTTTAAAAGCGTCCATGTCCAGTAGCGGTGAAGCGAATTGCGCGATGATTGGTGGTTCGCTATCCGTTGCCCGCCAGCTAGACGGAACGGCTATTGGCATGTGTGCATTACCCAACGGCAAACGCTGTAGCGAACAGTCACTTGCCGCCGGAAGCTGTGGCAGCTATTAATTCATTAAATCCGCCAGCTTATAGGTTAATGTCTGTTTCGCGGTGGCCAGCGTTAACTGGTTCGCAGTCAGATCGACTTGCGCACCTTCTTTCAGCATTTCGCTGATGGTGTGATCGAGTTCATTAAGCTGAGGAGTGGCACACATCATGCGGGTCATTGCCAGCCCTTTAACTTTCAGTTCACCGCCAGAAAGTTTACCCTCGCCGCTAAAGCGGTTGCACATTTTGCCGGAAATCATCATCTTTTCACCAAAGCTGATTTCTGGCGGGTTTTTATCGCTGGTAACAGGTTGACCGTTGACACTTTCCAGCACAAAGCGGTGATGCTGTAATTGTTCTGGCGTCACAGCAATTTTGTCATTACTTACACATCCCGCCATCAGCAGGCTTAACGCAACAAGCGCGGCTACTTTCTTCATTTTGGTTCTCAACTTAAGGTATAAATCAGGTGCTGACTGCCGAATGCAACGCGACGCGTCTTATCCGTCCTGCAAAACATATTTTAAGAATAGAGGATGAAAGATCTTTGGGGATTATCTGAATAAGCTCCCCTGACTTGCAGGGGAGCAGCAAGATTAAACCAGTTCGTTCGGGCAGGGTTCGCCTTTTTCCAGATTGCTTAAGTTTTGCAGCGTGGTCTGGGAAATACTGGTCAGAGCTTCTGCCGTCAGGAATGCCTGGTGTCCGGTAAACAGCACGTTATGGCAGGCAGACAGACGACGGAATACGTCATCCTGGATCACGTCGTTGGATTTATCTTCAAAGAACAGATCGCGTTCGTTTTCATACACGTCCATCCCCAGCGAGCCAATTTTCTGGTTTTTCAGAGCTTCAATTGCCGCCTGAGAATCAATCAATGCGCCACGACTGGTGTTGACGATCATTACGCCGTTTTTCATCTGTTCAAACGCTGCCTCATTCAGCAGGTGGTAGTTCTCCGGCGTCAGTGGGCAGTGCAGGGAGATAACGTCTGATTCAGAGAACAGGGTCGGCAGATCGACATACTCCACACCAAGTTCCAGCGCCGCCGCACTTGGGTACGGATCGAACGCAAGCAGACGCATACCAAAACCTTTCAGAATGCGCAGCATCGCCACACCGATCTTACCGGTGCCGATAACGCCCGCTGTTTTGCCATACATGGTAAAGCCAGTCAGACCTTCCAGAGAGAAGTTGGCGTCACGGGTACGCTGGTACGCGCGGTGAATACGGCGGTTCAGCGTCATCATCATACCGATAGCGTGTTCAGCGACGGCTTCCGGATCGTAGGCTGGAACCCGGACTACTTTCAGCCCAAGTTCTTTTGCCGCATCAAGATCGACGTTATTGAAACCGGCACAGCGCAGGGCGATATATTTAACGCCGTGCTTTTTCAGCTCTTCCAGCACCGGGCGGCTGCCGTCATCATTTACGAAAATACATACCGCTTCGCAGCCATTGGCGGTTTTGGCGGTTTTTTCCGTCAGCAGAAAGTCAAAAAATTCCAGCTCAAAGCCAAAGGACTCGTTCACCTGTTGCAGGTACTTCTTGTCGTACTGTTTTGTGCTATAAACGGCGAGTTTCATGAGACTTTCTCCAGTGATGTTGAATCACATTTAAGATACTAAAAATATTTTACAAAATTTAAAATATAATTGAAAGCTATGACCATATTGAAAAATTCATCAACAACTATGCTTAGTGTAGGCGCAACCTTCAACTGAACGGTTAAACATGCCACAATACCCGTATTGAATGCTTAATTTTTCGCTAAATCAGGATATTAACTACCCATGTTGGGTAAATATAAAGCTGTTCTCGCGCTGCTATTACTGATTATTCTTGTGCCGTTGACGTTGCTAATGACGCTCGGATTGTGGGTTCCCACGCTGGCGGGCATCTGGCTACCGCTCGGGACACGTATTGCATTAGATGAAAGCCCACGCATTACGCGTAAAGGTTTAATCATTCCCGATCTCCGTTATCTGGTGGGAGATTGTCAGCTTGCGCATATCACCAACGCCAGCCTTTCACATCCCAGCCGCTGGTTATTGAACGTTGGCACGGTAGAACTTGATTCTGCTTGCCTGGCGAAATTGCCGCAGACAGAGCAATCTCCAGCCGCCCCGAAAACCCTCGCGCAGTGGCAGGCCATGTTGCCTAACACCTGGATCAATATCGATAAACTGATTTTTTCTCCCTGGCAGGAATGGCAGGGAAAACTCTCTCTCGCATTAACCTCTGATATCCAGCAACTGCGTTATCAGGGCGAAAAAGTTAAATTTCAAGGCCTGCTTAAAGGGCAACAATTTACAGTCAGCGAACTGGATGTTGCCGCGTTTGAAAATCAGCCGCCGGTAAAACTGGTGGGGGAATTTACTCTGCCGCTAGTGCCGGATGGGCTTCCTGTAAGTGGTCATGCTACCGCGACGTTGAATTTGCCGCAGGAACCGTCGCTGGTGGATGCTGAACTCGAGTGGCAGGAAAATAGCGGGCAATTGATTGTGATGGCACGAGATACCGGCGATCCGTTGCTCGATTTACCGTGGGAAATTACCCGTCAGCAATTGACTGTCAGTGATGGTCGCTGGAGCTGGCCATATGAAGGTTTTCCCCTTAGTGGGCGATTGGGTGTCAAAGTCGATAACTGGCAGGCCGGGCTTGAGAACGCATTGGTTAGTGGTCGACTGAGTGTGCTGACCCAGGGGCAAGCAGGTAAGGGCAATGCGGTGCTTAATTTTGGCCCAGGAAAATTAAGCATGGATAACAGTCAGATGCCACTGCAACTGACCGGTGAAGCGAAACAGGCGGATCTTATTTTATATGCTCGCTTACCGGCGCAGCTAAGCGGAAGTCTGGCTGACCCAACGCTGGCCTTTGAACCTGGCGCGTTATTACGTTCAAAGGGAAGAGTCATCGATTCACTAGACATCGATGAAATTCGCTGGCCTTTAGCGGGAGTAAAAGTCACCCAACGTGGTATTGGCGGGCGTTTACAGGCCATTTTGCAGGCACATGAAAATGAACTGGGCGACTTTGTGCTGCATATGGATGGTCAGGCGAATGATTTTCTCCCTGATGCAGGACGCTGGCAGTGGCGTTACTGGGGAAAAGGCAGTTTTACCCCGATGAACGCCACCTGGGATGTCGCAGGAAAAGGTGAGTGGCATGACAGCACGATTACGCTTACCGATCTTTCGACCGGTTTCGACCAGTTGCAATATGGCACGATGACGGTAGAAAAGCCGCGCTTAATTCTTGAGAAACCTGTTGTCTGGGTACGCGACACGCAGAATCCGTCTTTTAGTGGTGCGCTTTCGCTGGATGCAGGGCAAACGCTTTTCACGGGGGGCAGCGTGTTACCGCCATCAACCTTAAAATTTAGTGTTGAAGGGCGCGAACCAACTTATTTCCTCTTCAAAGGCGATTTACATGCTGGCGAGATTGGTCCGGTTCGGGTAAATGGTCGCTGGGACGGTATTCGTCTGCGCGGTAACGCCTGGTGGCCTAAACAATCACTGACTGTATTCCAGCCGCTGGTGCCACCTGACTGGAAGATGAACCTACGCGATGGCGAGCTGTATGCTCAGGTAGCCTTTTCCGCTGCGCCTGATCAAGGCTTCCGTGCGGGGGGGCATGGCGTATTAAAAGGTGGCAGTGCCTGGATGCCAGATAATCAGGTTAACGGTGTCGATTTTGTCCTGCCTTTCCGTTTTGCCGATGGAGCCTGGCATCTGGGGACTCGCGGCCCCGTTACGTTGCGAATTGCCGAAGTGATTAATCTGGTGACAGCGAAAAATATTACGGCTGATTTGCAAGGGCGTTATCCGTGGACCGAAGACGAACCCTTGCTACTGACCAATGTGAGTGTTGATGTGTTAGGCGGTAACGTGCTGATGAAACAATTACGTATGCCGCAACATGACCCGGCGCTGTTGCGGCTGAATAATCTCTCATCCAGCGAACTGGTTAGCGCCGTCAATCCGAAACAATTCGCCATGTCCGGGGCATTTAGTGGTGCACTGCCGTTATGGCTAAACAATGAAAAATGGATAGTGAAAGACGGTTGGCTGGCAAATAGCGGGCCAATGACCTTACGTCTGGATAAAGACACTGCGGATGCAGTAGCAAAAGACAATATGACCGCTGGAACCGCCATCAACTGGTTGCGCTATATGGAAATTAATCGTTCATCGACAAAAATTAATTTAGATAATCTCGGTGTGTTAACCATGCAGGCAACGATTAGCGGTAATAGTCGGGTTGATGGCAAAACAGGCACTGTGAATCTTAATTACAGTCACGAAGAGAATATTTTTACGTTATGGCGCAGTTTACGCTTTGGCGATAATCTCCAGGCGTGGCTGGAACAGAATGCCCGTATCCCGGAAAATGACTGCCCGTCAGGAAAAGAATGTGAGGAAAAACAATGAAAATAGTGATAGCCGCGCTCGCGTCCTCTTTTATGTTGGTTGGTTGCACTCCGCGCATAGAGGTGGCTGCGCCGAAGGAGCCAATCACCATTAATATGAACGTTAAAATTGAGCATGAGATCATCATCAAAGCGGACAAAGATGTTGAAGACCTGCTTAAAACTCGTAGCGATCTTTTTTGAGGTCATGATGAAAAGAACATTACTCATAATAGTGTGGATTATTGGCCTGATGAGTAGCAGTGCGATGGCATTAACTCTGAATGAAGCCAGAAGTCAGGGGCGGGTCGGTGAAACGCTTAATGGTTACCTGGTGGCGCTGGAAACGGATGCTGAAACACAGGCATTGGTAAGAGATATTAATGAAGCTCGTAATCGTAGTTACCAGCAACTGGCAAAACAGAATAATGTATCCACAGATGAGATAGCGAAACTGGCAGGGCAAAAACTTGTCGCGCGTGCGAAGCCGGGTGAATATGTACAGGGGATTAATGGTATATGGTTGCGAAAATAAATTATATTTCACAACAACATGTTTATTACATATGTTTATATGATTCTTTGTGTTTTTAGCCAGGCAAGTCTTATTAACTGATCTGCTTATATATTCTCTTATTATCTCGTCTGTTAATTACAATTCATCATTTGTGTGGATGTGAGCCAATAATCTATTCATGATGTAAATGGATTATTAATGTCTTTTTCTCGCCTGTTTTTAATTATTGTTTGAAATGACTTGCTCGCAGAATATAATTTAATAAATGCTCTGATGTGGTTTTTAAACTGCTTCGACTTAATATTCACCATACAAATAACATAACTATTATTTAATGAATGTTTCGTTGCAGGCATTTAGTGCTTTCTGTTTTTACGTTTTGCGTAGTTTGTTACGCGGGAACTATTTTTTAAGGAGTTATATATGCAAAGGAAAAAATTGTTGTCTGTATGTGTTGCGATGGCGTTAAGTAGCCAGACATGGGCTGCGGATACCACTACAACCGAGTCAGCAGACGAAACACGGAAATCCAGCAAAATATCATGTCCGGCAAATATTCAAATATTAAATAAAGAACAGCTTGAACATTTACCTGCAGAATGTAGAGATCTTAAAGACAGTGCCGTTTTACCCTGGGCCGCCGCTGGTCTGGCGGCGGTAGTAACTGGTGTCGCGGTCTATGCCCTACACGATGATAATAATCATCACGACGATCCGTCTCCGGTGCCGGATGATGGCGGTAATACACCAGTACCACCGGATGATGGCGGAGACACACCAGTACCGCCAGACGATGGCGGAGACACGCCAGTACCGCCAGACGATGGCGGAGACACGCCAGTACCGCCGGACGATGGCGGAGACACACCAGTACCGCCGGACGATGGCGGAGACACACCAGTACCGCCGGACGATGGCGGAGACACACCAGTACCGCCAGACGATGGCGGAGACACGCCAGTACCGCCGGATGACAAACCGGATCCGATCAAATACAACAACAACGTTACCTGGGATCAAGCTGAAAAAACGGTGCAGATCCGTAATGCAACCTTTACCTACACCGAGAATGCGGATGGCAGCTATACCCTGACGGCAAAAGATGGTCGCCAGACAATCGTTAAGCAGTGGAAAGTAAATGAAGACAGCAACACGGCAGTCTTCGAAGGCGTTAACAAAGCGGGCGGAATCATCTGGAGCTACGACGACGAAGGCAAAATCCACATCACCAAAGAAGCCGGCGTGGTGGTTGATGGAACAACAGGCAACGATATCAAAGTGAGTGACGCCATTATTACCGACCTGGGCGGCAACACTGCGCTGAATGGCGGTACGGTAATGACCGTGGAAGGCGATAATATTGTTCTGAACAATGACGGGAAAACCACTGCGATTGGCGAAGGTTCCGTGGTGGGCATCCTGACTGGTGATGACATCACCATCAATAACAATGGCGAAACCGAAGTGGATGGCGGTACAGCCGTTATTGTTAACGGCAACAACTCGACGATTAATACCCAGGGCGACGCCATATTTACCAACGGCGGTACAGGTAGTCTGATTAACGGTGACGATGCCGCTATCGATAATAAAGGGAATATGACCGTCGATGGCGAAAACTCGGCGGCGACCAAAATTGTTGGTAATGACGCACTTATCAGGCAGGAAGGCGATCTTTACGTCAGTGGCGCTGCACACGGTATTGACGTTACGGGGAATGGCACCATTGTCAGTAACAAAGGCAATATTACCGTGGTGGATGATAAATCCATCGGCGTATTGCTGGATGGCAGTGACGCCACGTTCATGAACATTGGTGATATTACTGTTGGTGATAAGGGGCACGAAGGTAATCCATTCGGTGTACTGATCGATGGCGATAATGCAACCTTTGTCAACGTGGGGGATATCACCACTAACAATAGCGGTACAGGAATTAAAGTTGCCGGTAACGAAGGTAGTGTTTCACTTTCAGGCAAGATGTCTGTTAACGACGCCACTACGGGTCTGGAAGTAAACGGCAACGATAACAGCATCACGCTGACAACGTATGAGCTGAGCATTGCGGGCGAAAATGCGACGGGCGTAAATTTATCTGGCAACGGCAACAATCTTGAAATTTCCGGTGATATGTCCGTAGATGGTAAAAATACCGTCGGAACGCGAGTTATGGGTGATGATGTAAGCATTCTTCAGAACGGCGATCTTTACGTCAGTGGTTCCTCGCATGGTATTGATATAAAAGGTAAAAATGCCAAAATTGGCAATACTGGTAAAATCACCGTTATCGACAAAGATTCTGTTGGTGTACTGATCGAAGGTGATGATGAGCAGTTCGGTAACATCGGTGAACTTAATGTTTCGCAAAATGCCATTGGTGTTTCCCTCGTTGGCGATCGTGAACTGGTGTCTCTGCGTGGCGATATAAATGTCACGCATGAGCGGGATGACAGCGGTAATTTCCAGGGGGCGACGGGCATAAGTATTGCCGGAAATGATAGCCAGGTAACGCTGGAGGGTGACATCAATCTGGCCTCAGATATGAGCACATCGCCGACGACATCCGATGAACATCTTAACGGTTTAATTGTTACCGGTGAAAATAACACGGTTAATTTAAGCGGTAATTTAAATATTGAAGCCTACTCTCCTTTATTTGGTGCTGCACACGACGAACAGCCTGAACTGGATGGTGTGGTTGTTATTGGGGATGATAATGTCATTAATCTGAATGGCGGTATAAATATAACAGGGGATACCGGCGGTCATGTTATTAATGGTATTAATGTCTCTGGTAAGAGTACGGTTAATATCAGTGGGCATTCTGTTCTGGATGTTACCGCAGTGCGCAGTACAGTGTCGCTTTTTTATGTTACGGGAGGCGGTCAGGTTATAATTGATGAAAACTCCGTTACGGATATTTTCAGTCCGGTTCGCGACTCCAATTTTTTTGGTCATAACTCGATCATTTCGGCGAATGGTATTGGTTCGAGTGCAGAGAATAAAGGAATCATTAACGCCTCGGCGGCGAAAGAAATCATGACTGCTGTTAGCGGTGCCAGGATCGTCAATACTGGAACAATGAATGTTAAAACCGGAACAGACAGTTCGAGTGATGGTAAAACAGCAGTAATGCGCTCTAACGGGCAAGATAGCTTCGCATCCAATGCCTCAGGTGGGGTAATTAATCTGACATCTACGCTCTCTCCGGTTGGTGGAGGGGGAGAAGGCGCTTATCCCCTGGGATGGCTTAACAGAACCTACTACGCGGTGCTCGCAAGCGGTTATGGGGAAGCCGAAAACCAAAGTGGCGCGACAATCAATCTGCACGGCGCAGGAACCTATGGGGTTTCTGCATCAAAAGGTACCGCCAGCAATGACGGAGAAATAAACGTCGATAGCTTTATTCCGACTATGGATGAGAACGGCGATATCACCAGTGAAACTTATTGGCAAACTGATACTGTTTACTTGATGGGCGGTGGTATGCTGATAGGCTCAACCGACGCCGGTTGGGCTGATGCTACCGGGCTAAATACCGGAACCATCAACGTCAAGAATGAAGGTTTTGGTATGCTAGCACTTAATGGCGGTACAGCGGTAAACCAGGGCACCATTAACCTGACGGCGGATGAAAACGTCACTAAGCAGCAGGATAACCAGCTATTTGCGATGGGCGCGATTGGCAGTGGCGTGGCGATTAACGACAAGACCGGCGTGATTAATATTAATACCGGTGTCGGCCAGGCTTTTTATACCGACGGTTCAGGCACCATTATTAATTACGGTACCATTTGCACGCTGGGCGTTTGTGAAAATTCCAGTGAGTATAACCCGACCGATCCGGCAGTTAGCCTGGTCTACACCGGGGGAGACACGCTCAGCACCGAAGGGCAGTCAACGAATTTCGCTCAGTCTGTGGTGATTACTAACACCACGCCAGGCAGCGTCATCAACTCCGGTACGATTTCTGGCCCAGTGGTGACGGTGCTGAACGGTGAACTGGAAAATACCGCAACAGGAATTATCAATAACCTGATAAAACTGAACGAAGGTGGCGAGGTCGATAACGCGGGCACACTGAGCAATATCGATATTGATGGCGGCACGCTGAATAACGATGGCACGGTTTCTGGCCAGATAACAATGTATGCTGGCAAAAATACTTCGCAGGTGAACAATAACGGCACGATTAATAAACTGGTGCAGAAAGCAGGCGTCTTTAACAACAGTGGCACCGTCACCAGTCGCATCGACCAACAGAACGGCATCTTCAATAACCAAAAAGACGGCATTGTAAAACATGGTTCTAAATTAACCAATAATGCAGTGGTGAATAACGACGGCACCTGGATTCTGGGCAACAGCAGCGAAGACAGTAATGCCGGGATGCTGGAAATCGATAACAATGCCGTTTTTAACAACCACGGCGAATTTATTCTCGATAACAACAAAAACGCCGTTCACATCAACCAGTCTGGCACACTCTACAACACCGGGCATATGTCACTGACGAACTCCTCCCACAACGGCGCAGTCAATATTTGGGGGGGTAACGGGCGCTTTATTAACAATGGTAAAGTAGATTCAACCGCCAAATCAGTCGTTGTCAGCGCCAGTAACGCCGCAGCTACGGACGCGTTCTTCTGGAACATGAGTGAAGGTGAGATTAATTTCGATCATGATAACGCCAGCGCCGTGAAATTCACGCACACCAACTATGTCGCGCAGAATGACGGCACCATGAACATCAGCGGCAATAATACCGTGGCGATGGAAGGGAATAATAACGCGCAACTGGTCAATAAGGGCATTATTAATCTGGGAACGGAAGGCACGACCGATACCGGCCTGATTGGTATGCAACTGGATGCCAATGCCACGGCGGACGCAGTTATTGAGAACAATGGCACCATTAATATCTATGCCAATGATTCTTATGCGTTCAGTATGCTGGGGACGAATGGCCACGTAGTCAACAACGGTACGGTAGTGATCGCCGATGGCGTAACCGGGTCAGGCCTGATCAAACAGGGCGACAGCGTGAACGTGGAAGGTATTAACGGTAACAACGGTAACTCCACCGAAGTCCATTACGGCGATTACACGTTGCCGGATGTGCCGAATACCACGGTGACATCGTTTGTTGATAATACAACGGGCGAAGAGAGCGGCACCAACAGCCTCAACGGCTACGTTGTGGGAACCAACGCTGATGGTAGCGCCGGTAAGCTGAAAGTAAACAATGCCAGCATGAGCGGCGTGGAAATCAACACCGGCTTCGCCGCAGGCACAGCAGACACTACAGTCACCTTCGATAACGTGGTGCAGGGCAGTAACCTGACGGATGCTGATGCCATCACCTCCACCTCTGTGGTGTGGAATGCGCAGGGTAGCACCGATGCCAGCGGTAACGTTGACGTCACCATGAACAAAAACGCTTATACCGATGTGACTACCGATGCCTCGGTGAATGATGTTGCGCAGGCGCTGGACGCGGGTTACACCAATAACGAGCTATACACCAGTCTGAACGTAGGCACCACGGCGGAGCTTAACAGTGCGCTTAAGCAAATCAGCGGCAGTCAGGCGACCACCGTATTCCGTGAAGCACGGGTGTTAAGCAACCGCTTCAGTATGCTGGCGGATGCCGCACCGAAGGTGGGCAACGGTCTGGCGTTCAACGTGGTGGCAAAAGGCGATCCGCGCGCGGAACTGGGCAACGACACGCAATATGACATGTTGGCGCTGCGTAAAACTCTCGACCTGAGTGAAAGCCAGAGCCTGAGCCTGGAGTATGGGATCGCCCGTCTGGATGGTAACGGTTCTGACACGGCAGGGGACAACGGCGTAACCGGCGGCTACAGCCAGTTCTTTGGACTGAAGCACCAGATGGCGTTCGAAAACGGGATGAGCTGGAATAACGCCCTGCGTTATGATGTTCATAACCTCGACAGCAGCCGTGCCGTAGCCTACGGCGACGTCAGTAAAACAGCCGATACCAACGTGAAACAGCAGTACCTGGAGTTCCGCAGCGAAGGGGCGAAAACCTTTGAACCACGCGAAGGGTTGAAAATAACGCCGTATGCCGGAGTGAAACTGCGCCACACGCTGGAAGGCGGTTATCAGGAACGCAACGCCGGTGACTTTAACCTGAATATGAACAGCGGCAGCGAAACGGCGGTGGACGGCATCGTTGGCCTGAAACTGGACTACGCAGGTAAAGACGGCTGGAGCGCGAACGCGACGCTGGAAGGTGGCCCAAACCTGAGTTATGCGAAGAGCCAGCGTACAGCAAGTCTTGCCGGAGCTGGCAGCCAGTACTTTAATGTTGACGACGGGCAGAAGGGCGGCGGTATCAATAGCCTGGCAAGCGTTGGCGTGAAGTACAGCAGCAAAGAAAGTTCGCTGCATCTGGACGCTTACCACTGGAAAGAGGACGGCATCAGCGATAAAGGCGTGATGCTGAACTTTAAGAAAACGTTCTGATTTTTAATCTGCGACACAAAAACCGCAACGCTGATACAGGTTGCGGTTTTTTTATTGTTATCACTAAACAACCTCCTCAAGAGGTCGTTCAGGGATAACAATAAAAAGCCTCCCACAGTTGCAGGAGGCCTCTTAAAACTTATGCTGTAACAACTTCGTCAATTGCTGCTTTGGCGTCTGCCTGCGCTTTCGCCGCCATTTCCGGACCGTAGGCAATACCTTCCGCAAAGACGAATTTCACATCGGTAATACCGATAAAGCCCAGGAATGTAGACAGATACGGCGTCACCAGATCCGTCGGCCCATCTTTATGGATACCGCCACGGCTGGTAATCACGATGGCTTTTTTACCGGTTACCAGACCTTCCGGACCGTTCTCGGTGTAGCGGAAAGTAACGCCTGCACGCGCAACCAGGTCAAAATAGTTTTTCAGTTGAGTCGAGATGTTGAAGTTGTACATCGGTGCCGCAATTACGATAACGTCATGGGCTTTCAGCTCGGCAATCAGCTCATCGGAAAGAGCCAGAGCTTCCTGCTGACGCGGGGTCAGCGGCGCATCGCTCGGACGCAGAGCGCCAACCAGTTCGCCATCCAGCACCGGAATCGGATTTGCAGCCAGATCACGCACGGTGATTTCATCAGCAGTGTGCTTTTCGCGCCATTGTTCAACAAAATAATCGGACAACAAATTAGACTGAGAGTACCCTGCCAGGATGCTGGATTTAAGAACTAATACCTTGCTCATGGTGTTTCCTTATAGATGTTTGAATGGGCGATGCCCCGTTGCTTGTTGACACTTTATTCACAATCCTGCCACAGAGATAGCGCAATAAATCGAAGTCTATGTTCGAATTTATTGAACAACGCATAGAAAGCCGCGATGTGGTACTCTATATCTATCATTTAAAAGAAAATTAATCAGGCAGACTACTGCCCACTAACGTTATGACAGAACAACAAAAATTGACCTTTACTGCTTTGCAGCAGCGGCTGGATTCGCTGATGCTGCGCGACAGACTGCGTTTTTCCCGCCGTCTGCATGGTGTGAAGAAGGTTAAAAATCCTGATGCACAACAGGCTATTTTCCAGGAAATGGCAAAAGAGATTGACCTGGCAGCAGGGAAAGTCCTGCTGCGTGAAGCGGCGCGTCCGGAGATTACTTATCCGGAAAATTTACCGGTTAGTCAGAAAAAACAGGACATTCTCGAAGCGATTCGCGATCACCAGGTCGTCATTGTCGCCGGTGAAACGGGTTCCGGTAAAACCACCCAGTTACCGAAAATCTGTATGGAACTGGGGCGCGGGATTAAAGGGCTGATCGGCCATACCCAGCCGCGTCGCCTGGCGGCACGAACGGTAGCGAACCGTATTGCTGAAGAGTTGCAGACCGAGCCCGGTGGTTGTATCGGTTATAAGGTTCGTTTTAGCGATCACGTAAGCGACAATACGATGGTCAAACTGATGACTGACGGTATCTTGCTGGCGGAAATCCAGCAGGATCGCCTGCTGATGCAGTATGACACTATCATCATCGACGAAGCGCACGAGCGTAGCCTGAACATTGATTTTCTGCTCGGTTATCTGAAAGAGTTGCTGCCGCGTCGTCCAGATCTGAAAGTGATCATCACCTCGGCGACCATCGATCCTGAACGTTTCTCACGCCACTTTAATAATGCGCCGATCATCGAAGTCTCCGGTCGCACTTATCCGGTGGAAGTGCGCTATCGTCCGATTGTTGAAGAAGCGGATGACACCGAACGCGACCAGTTGCAGGCTATTTTCGATGCCGTAGAAGAGCTAAGCCAGGAAAGCCCTGGTGATATCCTGATCTTTATGAGCGGCGAGCGGGAAATTCGCGATACCGCCGATGCGCTGAACAAGCTGAATCTGCGTCATACCGAAATCTTGCCGCTTTACGCACGACTATCTAACAGCGAACAAAACCGCGTCTTCCAGTCGCACAGCGGACGGCGCATTGTGCTGGCGACCAACGTCGCGGAAACGTCGCTGACCGTACCGGGTATTAAATACGTTATCGACCCCGGTACGGCGCGTATCAGCCGCTATAGCTATCGCACGAAAGTGCAGCGTTTGCCGATTGAGCCGATTTCGCAGGCTTCTGCTAATCAGCGTAAAGGTCGCTGCGGACGTGTGTCAGAAGGGATCTGTATTCGTCTCTATTCCGAAGACGATTTTCTCTCGCGCCCGGAGTTTACCGACCCGGAAATTCTGCGTACCAACCTGGCCTCGGTTATTTTGCAGATGACCGCGCTGGGGCTGGGCGATATCGCCGCGTTCCCGTTTGTCGAAGCGCCGGATAAACGCAATATCCAGGATGGCGTGCGTCTACTGGAAGAACTGGGTGCTATTACCACCGACGAACAGCAAACCGCATACAAACTGACGCCGCTCGGTCGCCAGCTCTCACAGCTGCCTGTCGATCCTCGTTTGGCGCGGATGGTACTGGAAGCGCAGAAACATGGCTGTGTAAGGGAAGCGATGATTATCACTTCCGCGCTATCCATTCAGGATCCGCGTGAGCGACCAATGGACAAACAGCAGGCATCGGATGAGAAACATCGTCGTTTCCACGATAAAGAGTCCGACTTCCTCGCGTTTGTAAATCTGTGGAATTATCTTGGCGAGCAGCAAAAGGCGCTCTCCTCGAATGCCTTCCGACGCCTGTGTCGTACCGATTATCTCAACTATCTGCGTGTGCGCGAATGGCAGGATATCTACACCCAGTTGCGTCAGGTGGTGAAAGAACTTGGCATTCCGGTCAACAGCGAACCGGCGGAGTATCGCGAAATTCACATCGCCTTACTGACCGGTTTGCTTTCCCATATCGGCATGAAAGATGCCGATAAACAGGAATATACCGGTGCACGTAACGCGCGTTTCTCCATCTTCCCCGGTTCTGGTTTATTCAAAAAGCCGCCGAAATGGGTAATGGTGGCGGAATTGGTAGAAACCAGCCGTCTGTGGGGGCGTATTGCGGCACGCATCGATCCGGAATGGGTAGAACCCGTCGCTCAGCATTTGATTAAACGCACCTACAGCGAACCGCACTGGGAACGGGCGCAAGGCGCGGTGATGGCAACGGAAAAAGTCACCGTTTACGGGTTGCCAATTGTTGCTGCGCGTAAGGTCAACTACAGCCAGATTGATCCGGCATTATGTCGTGAACTCTTTATTCGCCACGCGCTGGTGGAAGGTGACTGGCAGACGCGGCACGTATTCTTCCGCGAAAACCTGAAACTGCGGGCGGAAGTAGAAGAGCTGGAACACAAATCACGTCGGCGCGATATTCTGGTGGACGACGAAACGTTGTTTGAGTTTTACGACCAGCGCATCAGCCACGATGTGATCTCCGCACGTCACTTCGACAGCTGGTGGAAAAAAGTCAGCCGCGAAACGCCTGATTTGCTGAACTTTGAAAAGAGCATGTTGATCAAAGAAGGTGCGGAAAAAATCAGCAAGCTGGATTATCCAAACTTCTGGCATCAGGGCAATCTCAAGCTGCGTTTAAGTTATCAGTTTGAGCCGGGGGCGGATGCGGACGGCGTGACGGTACATATTCCGCTGCCGTTACTTAACCAGGTGGAAGAGAGCGGTTTTGAGTGGCAGATCCCCGGTCTGCGCCGCGAACTGGTGATTGCTCTGATTAAATCGTTGCCGAAACCGGTACGGCGTAATTTTGTACCCGCGCCAAACTACGCCGAAGCGTTCTTAGGCCGCGTCACGCCACTGGAGCTGCCGTTGCTCGACAGCCTTGAGCGCGAGCTGCGGCGGATGACCGGCGTTACCGTTGACCGCGAGGACTGGCACTGGGATCAGGTGCCCGATCACCTGAAAATCACCTTCCGCGTGGTGGATGACAAAAACAAGAAGCTAAAAGAAGGGCGCTCGCTACAAGATCTGAAAGACGCGCTGAAAGGCAAAGTGCAGGAAACGCTGTCTGCGGTGGCGGATGACGGTATCGAGCAGAGCGGCTTACATATCTGGAGCTTTGGGCAACTGCCGGAAAGCTACGAGCAGAAGCGCGGCAACTACAAAGTGAAGGCGTGGCCGGCGCTGGTGGATGAGCGCGACAGTGTGGCGATCAAACTGTTTGATAACCCGCTGGAGCAAAAGCAGGCAATGTGGAACGGTCTTCGCCGTTTGCTACTGCTGAATATTCCATCGCCGATCAAGTACTTGCATGAAAAGTTACCAAACAAAGCCAAGTTAGGGCTGTACTTTAACCCGTATGGCAAAGTGCTGGATCTGATCGACGACTGTATCTCCTGCGGTGTGGATAAATTGATCGATGCCAATGGTGGCCCTGTCTGGACGGAAGAAGGCTTTGCTGCGCTGCATGAAAAAGTGCGTGCCGAACTGAACGATACGGTGGTGGATATTGCGAAGCAGGTCGAGCAAATCCTCACAGCGGTGTTCAATATCAATAAACGCCTGAAAGGGCGCGTTGATATGACGATGGCGCTGGGACTTTCAGATATCAAAGCGCAGATGGGCGGGCTGGTATATCGCGGTTTTGTCACCGGTAACGGTTTCAAACGTCTGGGTGACACGCTGCGTTATTTGCAGGCGATTGAAAAACGACTGGAAAAACTGGCGGTTGACCCGCATCGTGACCGTGCTCAGATGCTGAAAGTCGAAAACGTCCAGCAGGCGTGGCAGCAGTGGATCAACAAACTGCCGCCAGCACGTCGTGAGGATGAAGACGTGAAAGAGATTCGCTGGATGATAGAGGAGTTGCGCGTCAGTTACTTCGCTCAACAACTTGGTACGCCTTATCCTATTTCTGACAAGCGTATTTTGCAGGCGATGGAGCAGATTAGCGGATAACGCTGCAATCTGGTTGATAAATCTAAAACCCGGTAAGCATTTAGCGCCGGGTTTTATATTAATTCTAAAAACGGTAAGGGCAAAATTCAGGAGTTCAGAAAAATACAATTCTCTGCTGCAAGATGAATAATGTTTATCTACAGCTTTTCTGTAAAACATATGCCATGTTTGCGCAGAGGCGGTTAACGAAATACGACTTCCTCCTTTCAGAGTGCTCCGCTTCTCATTATTATCTCACGCAGTATTCTTAAGGGAACGAGAAGGAGGAACCATGAATATTACCCCGTTTCCGACGCTTTCGGCGGCAACCATCGATGCCATAAACGTTATCGGTCGATGGCTGGCGCAGGATGATTTCTCCGGTGCTGCTCCGTATCAGGCTGATTGCGTGATCCTTGCAGGTAATGCGGTTATCCCTACTATCGACGCCGCTTGCAAGATTGCCAGAGATCAGCAAATTCCTTTACTGATCAGCGGTGGTATCGGTCACTCGACAACGTTTTTATACAGTGCCATCGCCCGGCATCCGCATTACAACACCATTCGCACAACAGGCAGGTCAGAAGCTACCATCCTGGCGGATATTGCCCATCAGTTCTGGCATATTCCACATGAAAAAATCTTGATTGAAGACCAGTCAACAAACTGCGGAGAAAATGCCCGCTTCAGTATCGCGTTACTGAATCAGGCCAAAGAACGGGTTCACACGGCTATCGTCGTGCAGGACCCCACCATGCAGCGGCGCACGATGGCGACGTTCCGCCGTATGACCGGGGACAACCCCGATGCACCACGCTGGTTAAGTTATCCGGGATTCGTTCCTCAGTTAGGAAATAACGCAGACAGTGTAATCTTTGTTAATCCGTTGCAAGGATTATGGCCAGTTGAGCGTTATTTATCGCTTCTTACTGGCGAGCTACCTCGTTTGCGTGATGATAGCGATGGCTATGGGCCACGCGGGCGCGATTTTATCGTTCACGTTGACTTTCCCGCTGAAGTCACCCAGGCCTGGCAGACGCTGAAACACGACGCTGTGCTTATTGAAGCGATGGAAAGTCGTTCACTACGTTAAAAATTGCCCGTTTGTGAAATACCGTTGGCAAACGGGCATGATTCTTTACTTTTACTTCTGCCTTTTATTCCTTTCACACTTGTTTTTATGAAGCCCTTCACAGAATCGTTTTTCCACGATGCCGTCATCTACGATGATTGATGTTTACACAGGAACAGACTTTTTTGACCGGGACGAGTCGCGTTTGCTTACTGACGAGCTTTCCCTGCTAGCTGGAATGACCAATACAGGGCCATTATCCTGAATACACCTTCAGTTGTTGTGAATGCTATTGCTCAGCAGATCGGATGCACTCCGGTATCTCTTCCGCTTCAGGGACGGCAGGCTCCGCACCTTGTATCCTCCCGTTAAATCCGGGCGACAGAGCATATCAGTGGCTCCGTTGCTGTCAGTGAACAACCAGGAATTCATACATTTGAATATGGCAACTGCATCTTGTGCAGAAGATAGAGCGTTGATTTTATTTAAGAACTGAAGGGGGGAGTATGATGTGCCTGATTTAACCTTTCAGACAAAATGGATTTTTTATGGCAGCAGGCGAGAATACTGAGCCGGGTAATACCGGCTATCACCGGTATGAAACTACCGGGGAGAACACGCACTACACCGATGTTTTATGCAGTGGAAAAGTCATCCGGTGCCGGCAGGTGCCGGTCAGAGGGATCACGCTGACGGTGGGGGTGTTCTTTGATGGTACCGGGAATAACCGGGCAAACGCAGACGATCTGCGGCTGGCGTATGCCCACTGCGCCGGTTTGGTCGGTGAAGAACGAGCCAGGGCGTGCGCGAAGTATGAAGAACACGCCAGAGAGGGGGCAGGCAACGCCAGCTGGCAGGGCGGCATCACCAATATTTCCCGGCTCAATGACCTTTACAAATCTGATACTGCCCTTGGTGAAGATGAGATGGAGGCGCAGGTGAAAGCCTACGTCAGCGGCATCGGGACGGCAGATGGGAAAAGCGACTCGTTGCTGGGGATGGGGCTGGGCAGCAGCCTTATCCGGCAGTTTGAGGGAGTGGTAACTAAGACCGATGAAGTTCTTGAGGAAATAGCTTCTGCACTGAATATATTTATCAGTCGTAACCGCGATAAAGCGGCGATCGCGAAGGTGCAGTTTGATGTGTTCGGGTTCAGTCGCGGCGCGGCAGCGGCACGGCACTTTGCCAACCGGGCGAGGATGAGATTTCCCTGCTGACGATGCCGGACTTTGATGTGATACCGGAGAGCGCGGACGAGACGCAGACTGCGGTGTACCGTCAGGCGGAGAAGATGCGTCAGGCGCTGTTTTCACTGCCGGCGTTGAAGTACCTGATGCCACACGGTAAGGTGGAGACAAAAATGATTTCGTGGCCGCTGGTTAACCTTGACAAGGCTCGGGCTTTTATTTTTGAGAAGAAAGCCGGCGCGGCGGTGTTTATGACGCGCAGGGCGGTGCCGAACGACTGGGAAAAGGTGTGTATGCGGGTGATGCTCGATGCGGCACAGGACGCCGGGGTAATATTTGGAGATATTGACCCGCAAAACCCTGACACAGCTCTTCCTGCTGAGCTGGTTCCCCTGTGTGACAAAGCAACAGCCCAGGGGCGTGCGATCCGGCGTGGCGCAGAGCCGGAGGGCTTCACGGCGGAGGAGATGCGAACCATCGGGCGTTATCTGCACTGTTCGGCGAACTGGAACATCGACTCGAACCTGAGCCTGTGGGTGAGTCCGTCCTCGGGAGAGGTTTTTCTGCGAAACCACTATGCGCCGACTGACGACCGCTCGTTCGTGTGGCCGATGGCTCCGGGCAAAGGGTGGGTGCGGACGGTGTGGAGGATGGATGACCAGCAGCAGTGGGAAGACCGGGCGCGGGCGAACGTGGACGTGCTGGACGAACTGTTCTGAGGAGGAAGGGATGAGACGATTACCGCTGATGGTGGCCGTGCTGGGGGGCATTCTGCTTTCAGGCTGCCATGACCGCCGGGCAGGCGTAAAGACGCTGCTGGGAGACGGCGTGGAGCAGTGGGGAAAGAAGCTGCCTTACGATAACTGGAATTTTAGTTTTATATACCCGAAAAATCTGCCTGCACTAGTGACGATGGTGTACCTGGAGGACGGGGATATTCGGGAAAGTATCTTCCGTCGGTTAGATCCTATGGACATCAGTGATCTGAGTGTCGGGCGCTGGCATGATTTGATAGGGGGGTATGGCGGGTATTTTAACCGGGGAAAAGCACTGCCGGTACGAATGACGGTGTGCTGGGACTCGGTTATCGACAAGAAAGCGTATGAAACGGAGATCTGGTTCAGCCGGGAGACGTGGCAGCAGATGGCTACGGCATATCCTGATCCGTATCATCCAGGTAAACCTTACTACCGGAAGCGAATGGCTGTTGGTCTGGCTCCAGGCGGTACTGTACGGGTCTGGCTTGAGGATAACGGGAACCCATCCGTACTCCAGCAACCAGCACGGCAGCTTACCCTGACGGGGGATGATATGCTGATATGCAAAGGGGTAACGAAACATCCTAACGGGTATGTTTATTACGGAAAGACACCAGATTTCATCAAAGGGAAAACCTATCCGTATGGTAACTGGTAGGGCATAACGATTAGAAAACTCAAAAAGATCTTCTTGAGATCCTTTTGAGCATCAATCTGATTGTTTTAACGGGTTAAACTTCAATACCGCGAACGCGCCAGAGAAATCAGTACGCTGATTGTCGAGTAAGGGGGCAAGAGCCAGCAATTGACTGAAATCGAAGTGGGCGTGGCGTTATGAGGGAAAAATTATTCAAAGCGATCATATTCTTCTGTTTAAACGTGCTCTTGGCGTGACCACCGGTATTCTGCCGTGGAACTTCCCGTTCTTCCTTATTGCCCACAAAATGTCGCCTGCTCTAGTGACCGGTAAACATGGCTTGCATGAGTACCTTCAAACCCAGGTAGTCTATTTACAGTCATAATGTGTAAAACAGGCGGAGGCATTTTTCTCCGCCTGTATCTGTCAGAGTTTGGCGAATTTTTCGAGAGTGCGAATAAGCTGGGTAACAAACCCATATTCGTTATCGTACCAGGCGACTGTTTTCACCAGTTGTAAATCGCCCACGGCGGTAATCTCCGTTTGCGTGGCATCAAACACCGAACCGAAATGGCTACCAATGATATCGGAAGAGACTATTTCTTCATCGGTATAACCAAATGACTCGTTATTGTTTGTCGCTTTTTTAAGCGCGTTGTTCACCTCTTCGGCAGTGACTTTTTTCCCGAGAATAGACACCAGTTCGGTGACCGAACCGGTTTTCACGGGTACACGCTGCGCATGGCCTTTCAGTTTGCCGCTCAGTTCCGGGATCACCAGGCCAATGGCTTTTGCCGCGCCAGTGGTGTGGGGAATGATATTTTCTGCCGCCGCACGTGAAGCGCGTAGATCTTTACCACGCGGACCATCCACCAGTGACTGGGTGCCGGTATAGGCATGAATAGTCGTCATCGTGCCGACTTCTATTCCGAAACTGTCGTGCAAGGCTTTGGCCATCGGCGCAAGACAGTTGGTGGTGCATGACGCCACGGAAACAATGGTGTCGTTGCCATCCAGAGTGTCGTCATTGACGTTATAAACGATAGTTTTCATCTCACCGGCAGGGGCGGAAATCAGTACCTTCCTGGCGCCAGCATCCAGATGCGCCTGTGATTTTTCTGCAGAGGTATAAAAGCCTGTACATTCGACAATGATTTCTGCACCTTTTGCTTTCCACGGAATATTTTTCGCCTCTTTTTCGGCGTAAACCGCAATGCTTTTCCCATCGACGATAAGTGAATCTTCAGTGAAATCAACGCTCCAGGGGAACGGGCCGTAGTTTGAATCGTGTTTCAGCAGATAGGCGAGAATTTTCGGTGATGTGAGATCATTAATAGCGACAACGTCTATGTTGCTTTTGACCTCAAGTAATCGACGCAACACCAGTCGACCGATACGACCAAAACCGTTAATGCCAACTTTACTCATGGTTTTCTCCTGTAAGGAACTCTTGGGTGAAAATTGATCCTTTCCAGGCTTAGACCAGGATGGCGGGATGAGCAATCTACATTCGTGCAGCGAAACGTAACGTACTGAAAAAGGGCGAACAATATTTAATGAAATTTTAAGAAAAGCTGGTTATGTTAACGGAAAATTGTTTTAAAGCAGGAAATGTTATGGAAAAGAAATATTCAAGGTTACAAATTGGCATTCACTGGCTGGTCTTTTTGCTGGTTATTGCAGCGTATTGCGCAATGGAGTTTCGTGGCTTTTTCCCGCGAGCCGATCGGCCGCTCATCAACATGATCCATGTTTCCTGCGGCATTTCGATTCTCGTACTAATGGTGCTTCGTCTTGTGCTAAGACTGAAATACCCAACCCCGCCAATTGTGCCTAAACCGAAACCGATGATGACGGGGCTTGCGCATCTTGGGCATCTGGTCATTTACCTGCTGTTTATCGCGTTGCCACTGATTGGTATCGTGATGATGTATAACCGTGGCAATCCCTGGTTTGCGTTCGGTGTAACGATGCCTTACACATCAGAGCCAAATTTCGAACTGGTGGATATTTTAAAGTCGTGGCATGAAACGCTGGCAAATTTGGGATATTTCGTTATCGGGCTACATGCTGCTGCTGCATTGGCACACCACTATTTCTGGAAGGACAACACGCTTCTGCGCATGATGCCGCGTAAGCGTTCCTGACGACAATAAAAGAAAGCGCCTGTACTAAACCAGACCCGTGGTACAGGCGAAGAATACGGGTCTACATCGGAAGCATCTATTATATTTATTTGTATGACAAATAAAACCATAATTAGCCTTTATGTGTTTATCTGGATTATATTTAACCAATTTATCTTTCAGTTAAGATTGAAATCCAATTTCCTCAATTTTTGATCACTCTAAGTGAAATCAAATCCACCCAGCGTATAACTTTTATACCGAACATAAAATTTGGTAAACAATGGAGGTTATATGAAAAAAATTGCACTTATCTTGTTTGTGGGAATGCTTGTTTCGTTTTATGCCGATGCCGGGCGCAAGCCGTGTTCTGGTTCGAAAGGTGGGATATCCCACTGTACTGCTGGTGGCAAATTTGTTTGTAACGATGGATCTATCAGCGCATCGAAAAAGACATGTACTAACTGAAAGGAAAAAAGGGGTGCCATGAGAAAATGAACCTGCCAGCCAGATGCGCGGGGAAAACTCCCCGCGCTGGCCCTTACCTGGACTTACAGGCCATGAGAGCCGCCACCTCCTTATTACCGTCCCGGAACCGCAGTTCGTAGAGCGTTTGTCGGGTCAGAAGTGTGAATGCCAGTATTGTGAAACAAATAATGAGCAGACACACCACCAGAGGGTTGCGCTTCATAGCCTTTTCTCCTTGCCGGATAGCAGGTAAGAGACTAACATCTGAATTGCGAGTTTCATTCGTTGGCCTCGGTTGATAGAAATATCGGTCGGGGCCTTCGTCTTTCTGATTCCCGGTCAGCCTGAAAACAGAAAGTCTCAGGCACCCGCGAGCATCCTATGTGGTTTCCCTTAGCAGAGAAATAATCACTTTACGGAATTGCGTAACGATTTCCGGCAAATTTTAATCAGATAACATAAACGACAGGATTAAATGCGAGCCAGGTTCCGATTGCAGTATGAAAAGGGGTGCCATGAGAAAATGAACCTGCCGCCAGATGCGCGGGGAAAACTCCCCGCGCTAGCCCTTACCTGGACTTACAGGCCATGAGAGCCGCCACCTCCTTATTACCGTCCCGGAACCGCAGTTCGTAGAGCGTTTGTCGGGTCAGAAGTGTGAATGCCAGTATTGTGAAACAAATAATGAGCAGACACACCACCAGAGGGTTGCGCTTCATAGCCTTTCTCCTTGCCGGATGGCGGGTAAGAGGCTAACATCTGAATTGTTGGGTTCATTCGTCGGCCTCGGTTGATAGAAATATCGGTCGGGGCCTTCGTCTTTCTGATTCCCGGTTAGCCTGAAAACAGAAAGTCTCAGGCACCCGCGATCATCCTATGCAGTTTCTCTTAGCAGGGAAATAATCACTTTACGGAATTGCGTAACGCTTTCCAGAATTTCACGCAATACACCTCACAAAGCATTCTTATTCGCCAGTTTATTCATTGCAGCGCCCGATGATCTCTTAACGCATAACATGTTGTAAAAATGTGAAGTGAAAACGTTTTTGGTCGTAAGTAATTACCACCGATTGCCGATGATTCTCTCTCGGGAGTAAATCTGGAAGAGAGACAACGACCATGCATACAACACCCTCACACCGCTTAGGTTTTTTATATCACATCAGGCTGGTTCCGCTATTTGCCTGTATTCTGGGCGGCATATTACTTCTTTTTGCCCTGAGTTCAGCTCTGGCTGGGTATTTTCTCTGGCAGGCTGACCGCGATCAGCGTGACGCTACTGCGGAGATCCAGACTCGCACCGGTCTGGCAAATAGCTCTGATTATCTGCGTTCAGCCCGGATCAATATGATTCAGGCCGGGGCGGCGAGCCGTATCGCAGAAATGGAAGAGATGAAGCGAAATATCGCACAAGCGGAATTGCAGATTAAACAATCGCAGCAAGGTTATCGTACTTACCAGAATCGCCAGGTGAAAACGGCTGCAGATGAAGCTCTGAACGCTGAATTAAATCAACGTTTTCAGGCTTATATAACTGGCCTCCAGCCTATGCTGAAATATGCCAAAAATGGCATGTTTGAAGCGATTATTAATCATGAAAGTGAGCATATCCGAACGCTGGATAATACTTATACCCATATATTAAACAAAGCCGTTGAAATACGTAGCGCCAGAGCGAACCACCTGGCGGAGCAGGCGCATCAGCGCACTCGACTGGGTGTGATGTTTATGATAGGTGCGTTTATGCTTGCCCTGGTCATGACGCTGATGACCTTCATTGTTTTGCGTCGGATTGTGATTCGACCTCTGCAACATGCCGCGCACCGTATTGAACAAATCGCCAGTGGCGATCTGACAATGAACGACGAACCGACGGGGCGCAGTGAAATTGGACGTTTGAGCCGCCATCTACAGAAAATGCAGCATTCGCTGGTGATGACCGTCGGGACGGTACGCCAGGGGGCGGAGGAGATTTATCGCGGCACCAGCGAAATTTCCGCTGGCAATGCTGACCTTTCTTCACGCACTGAAGAACAGGCGGCGGCGATTGAACAAACCGCTGCCAGCATGGAGCAACTCACCGCGACGGTGAAACAGAATGCGGATAATGCACACCACGCGAGCCGTCTGGCACAAGAGGCTTCCGTTAAAGCCAGCGATGGCGGGAAGACAGTTTCCGGCGTGGTGAAAACGATGGGCGATATCTCCAGTAGCTCGAAAAAAATTTCCGAAATCACCGCCGTGATCAACAGTATTGCTTTCCAGACAAATATTCTGGCGCTCAATGCCGCCGTTGAAGCCGCGCGAGCTGGTGAGCAAGGTCGCGGATTTGCGGTTGTTGCCAGCGAAGTGCGTACACTTGCCAGTCGCAGCGCCCAGGCAGCGAAAGAAATTGAAGGCTTAATCAGCGAATCAGTTGAGTTGATTGGACAAGGGGCTGATGAAGTGGCAACAGCAGGTAAAACGATGAGTGCCATTGTGGATGCAGTGGCGAGCGTCACACATATCATGCAGGAAATTGCCGCTGCTTCGGATGAGCAAAGCAGGGGAATAACGCAGGTTAGCCAGGCGATTTCTGAAATGGATAAAGTAACACAACAGAATGCCTCTCTGGTGGAGGAGGCGTCTGCAGCGGCGGTGTCGCTTGAAGAGCAGGCGACACGATTAACTGAGGCTGTGGATGTATTCCGCCTGAAGAAACAATCGTTACCTGTGGATCAACGAGGGGCAGGCAACTCGGTTAGTTTGGCAACGGCGTGATAATGTCAAAGAAGGGATCGCAAGATCCCTTCACCTTTCAGAATGGCATTGATTTCCGAATTGCGTTAATCATTAGCTGACAGCCGGAAGAGAGCGTTGCATCTACGCGGGTCAGTATTCCAATCGGTTCGCCTGCGCCATGTCCCGGAACAGGCAGCGCCACCAGCGAGGCATGACGCAGGTCGTCTTTTACTGCGCCAGAAGGGACAAACCACACATAGTCATATTCAACCGTAAGCTGACGCGAAAGCGATGCTGAAAGCGTTTCAATACAACCCGAAGGAATTTTGCAGCCCTGGCTTTGTACTAACGCATCTGAATGTTGGCGGGGCGCAGTGCCTTCCGGCGATACGACAACCGGCCATTCCAGTACCCGGCTTAGCGTCACGTTTTCCTGAAGAAGCGGGTGGTTAGGCCGGACAACCAGTTTCAGCGATTCGAGAAACAGCAATTCGTAATTAAGCCCGGTCATCAGTTCAGGATCTGACATCCGGCCAACACCGATATCAATTTCTCCCGTTTTTAAGCCTGCCAGAATCATGGTGTTACTCATGGTAGCAACTTGCAGAGTGGTCTCTTTTTGTTGCTGATGAAACTGACCAATAACGGAAGGCAAGATCCCCAGTGCAGCAGTGGGTAACGCACCAACCCTTACAACATCATTGTTAAGCCCTTCTTTACGATTAAGCGCCTGACCTGCGGTGTTGATGGCGTCAAGCACTCTGACTGCATGGGTTAAAAATTGCTCACCAGGTAAGGTGAGCTGCGCGCCCTGACGTCCACGGTCAAATAAGCGGGTGCCTGTCAATTGTTCAAGTTCATTCAATGTCTTAGAGAGCGCAGGTTGACTCAAATTAAGGGTTTCAGCCGCGCGCCCCAAAGTTCCTTGTTGTGCGACAGCTACGAAAGTATGAAGGTGGCGCAAACGGATGCGCTGACTAAACAGACTATTTTTTTCCATAAGCGATGTTAAAAACGAAGCGGTGCCGCTGACAAGTGAAGTTGTTTGATTATGATAACTTGATTGCAAAATATTATTAACATATAAAGCAATTTTGTTACGTTTTCAGGCGTGGTTTTACTGATTTCGTGGGGAGATCACAGTTTGTAAATTCTTCCCACCAGAGTAAATGTGGTTACCTACACTCCAGATTACTGACCACTGGAGGCAGAGATTATGGCGAACAGCATCACGGCGGATGAGATTCGGGAACAGTTTTCGCAGGCTATGTCAGCCATGTATCAGCAAGAAGTTCCACAGTACGGTACGCTGCTGGAACTGGTGGCTGACGTCAATCTGTCTGTGCTGGAAAACAATCCCCAATTGCATGAAAAAATGGTAAATGCGGACGAACTGGCGCGACTTAACGTTGAACGTCATGGGGCGATTCGCGTCGGCACCGCACAAGAGCTTGCCACTCTACGGCGGATATTTGCCATTATGGGGATGTATCCGGTCAGTTATTACGATCTCTCGCAGGCGGGCGTGCCGGTACATTCCACAGCATTTCGTCCTATCGATGATGCCTCGCTGGCGCGTAATCCTTTCCGGGTTTTTACCTCATTACTTCGCCTTGAACTCATCGAAAACGAAACCTTGCGCCAGAAGGCGGCGGAGATTTTACATCAGCGCGATATCTTTACCCCGCGTTGTCGGCAACTGTTAGATGTATATGATCGGGAGGGCGGCTTTAGCAAAGCTCAGGCGCGGGAGTTTGTGCAGGAAGTCCTGGAGACGTTTCGCTGGCATCAGTCAGCAACAGTAGATGAAGAAACCTATCGCGCGTTGCACAACGAACATCGACTGATTGCTGATGTGGTCTGTTTTCCTGGCTGCCATATTAACCACCTGACGCCACGCACGCTCGACATTGACCGGGTGCAGTCGATGATGCCCGAATGCGGTATTGAACCCAAAATTCTGATCGAAGGGCCGCCGCGCCGCGAGGTGCCGATTTTACTGCGCCAGACCAGTTTTAAGGCGCTGGAAGAGACCGTGTTGTTTGCAGGGCAAAAGCAGGGAACGCATACCGCACGCTTTGGTGAGATAGAGCAACGTGGTGTGGCATTAACGCCGAAAGGACGGCAACTGTATGATGAGCTTCTGCGTAACGCCGGAATCGGACAGGATAATCTCACTCACCAACTGCATTTGCAGGAAACCTTCAGCGCCTTTCCGGACAGTGAATTTCTGATGCGCCAGCAGGGATTGGCATGGTTTCGCTATCGCCTGACGCCATCGGGTGAGGCGCATCGTCAGGCGATCCATCCCGGAGACGATCCACAACCTTTGATCGAACGTGGTTGGGTAGTGGCGCAACCTATTACCTATGAGGATTTCCTGCCGGTTAGTGCTGCGGGGATCTTCCAGTCGAATCTGGGTAATGAAACGCAAATGCGCAGTCACGGTAATGCCAGCCGGGAGGCTTTTGAACTGGCGCTGGGGTGTCCGGTATTTGATGAGTTTCAGTTGTACCAGGAAGCGGAAGAACGCAGTAAACGCCGCTGTGGTTTGCTTTAAATTCTGTCCAACCGACTTTGCAAAAATTTGCCTGATTTTACAAACGAATCAGGCTCATCCCATCGACAGAAAAAAATTGCCGATTTATGCATATTCTCTGAGTTCAACAATTGGATTATTAATAAATATTGTCTAGAGTGAGCGGTCATTAATAAGCATTTTCTTGCCGCTGAATACGACCAGCGCGGGACCATTCACTACACCAGAAGGACTCACTTTCAGGTATGGATCGTAGACGATTTATTAAAGGTTCAATGGCTATGGCCGCCGTGTGCGGGACTAGCGGCATTGCTTCTCTTTTTTCTCAGGCTGCGTTCGCAGCAGAATCTGATATTGCCGACGGGCAAACCCAGCGTTTTGACTTCTCTATTTTACAGTCAATGGCGCACGACTTAGCGCAAACAGCGTGGCGTGGTGCACCGCGTCCGTTACCCGATACGCTGGCGACGATGACGCCGCAGGCTTATAACAGCATTCAGTATGACGCCGAAAAATCACTCTGGCATAACGTTGAGAACCGCCAACTGGACGCTCAGTTCTTCCATATGGGAATGGGGTTTCGCCGCCGCGTTCGCATGTTCTCTGTTGATCCAGCAACACATCTGGCGCGCGAAATACACTTCCGTCCGGAGTTGTTCAAATACAACGATGCGGGTGTTGATACCAAACAATTAGAAGGGCAAAGCGATCTCGGTTTTGCGGGATTCCGTGTATTTAAAGCACCGGAGCTGGCGCGCCGCGACGTGGTTTCTTTCCTCGGTGCCAGTTATTTCCGTGCCGTTGATGACACTTATCAATATGGTTTGTCGGCGCGTGGTCTGGCGATCGACACTTACACCGACAGCAAAGAAGAGTTCCCCGACTTTACCGCCTTCTGGTTCGATACGGTAAAACCTGGCGCGACCACTTTTACCGTTTATGCGTTGCTCGATAGCGCCAGCATTACTGGTGCTTACAAGTTCACCATCCACTGTGAGAAGAACCAGGTGATTATGGATGTCGAAAATCACCTGTATGCGCGTAAAGACATTAAACAACTGGGCATCGCGCCGATGACCAGTATGTTCAGTTGCGGGACTAACGAACGTCGTATGTGCGACACCATTCATCCGCAAATCCATGATTCCGACCGTCTTTCCATGTGGCGGGGCAATGGCGAGTGGATCTGCCGTCCGCTGAATAATCCGCAGAAATTGCAGTTCAATGCCTATACCGATAACAATCCAAAAGGGTTTGGCTTGTTGCAGCTGGATCGTGATTTCTCCCATTATCAGGACATTATGGGCTGGTATAACAAACGCCCAAGTCTGTGGGTGGAACCGCGTAACAAGTGGGGTAAGGGCACTATCGGTTTGATGGAGATCCCGACGACGGGAGAAACGCTGGATAATATTGTCTGTTTCTGGCAACCAGAGAAAGCAATCAAAGCGGGCGACGAACTGGCGTTTCAGTATCGTCTTTACTGGAGTGCACAGCCTCCCGTTCATTGTCCATTAGCACGAGTTATGGCGACGCGTACCGGCATGGGAGGCTTCCCGGAAGGCTGGGCGCCAGGTGAACATTATCCGGAAAAATGGGCTCGTCGTTTTGCCGTCGATTTTGTCGGTGGTGATCTGAAAGCGGCTGCGCCGAAAGGGATTGAGCCTGTTATCACACTTTCCAGTGGTGAAGCGAAACAAATAGAAATTCTCTACATTGAGCCGATTGATGGTTACCGTATTCAGTTTGACTGGTATCCGACTTCGGACTCAACTGATCCGGTCGATATGCGTATGTATTTGCGCTGCCAGGGCGATGCCATCAGTGAAACATGGCTGTATCAGTATTTCCCTCCAGCACCGGATAAGCGCCAGTATGTTGACGATCGCGTGATGAACTAATCTTCATTTTTTAGGCACCTTCTTCCGGGAGGGTGCCGTCTGGTTAAACACGATCCCGCTCGCATTTTTCCTCAAGTTAAATGGGTAATCTGATGTTGTATATTCCATATACACGTTGTCAGCCACTAACAGGGAGTGCGTATGTTTCCAGAATATCGAGATTTAATATCCCGTCTGAAAAACGAAAATCCTCGCTTTATGTCCTTGTTTGATAAACATAATAAACTTGATCATGAAATTGCCAGAAAGGAAGGCTCTGACGGTCGAGGATACAATGCGGAAGTCGCTCGCATGAAAAAACAGAAATTACAAATGAAGGATGAGATGCTTAAAATCCTGCAACAGGAGAGCGTCAAAGAGGTGTAAACTTTCCTAAGCCGCCTGCCAGGCGGCTTTTTAACGACTGCAAAGAGTAACAGGAGATAAGATGACTGAAACGATAAAAGTAAGCGACTCACTTGAATTACATGCCGTTGCAGAAAGTCACGTCACACCTCTTTATCAGTTAACCTGCAAAAATAAAAACTGGTTACAGCAGTCGCTAAACTGGCCGCAGTTTGTTCACAGCGAAGAGGACACGCGAAAAACGGTGCAGGGTAATATGATGTTGCATCAACGCGGTTACGCCAAAATGTTCATGATCTTCAAAGAAAATGAACTCGTCGGCGTTATCTCTTTTAATCGAATTGAACCGCTAAATAAAACCGCCGAAATCGGCTACTGGCTGGACGAATCCCATCAGGGACAGGGGATCATTTCTCAGGCGCTACAGGCATTGATTCACCATTACGCCCAGTCTGGTGAACTTAGACGCTTTGTGATCAAATGTCGGGTGGACAACCCGCAAAGCAACCAGGTTGCCTTGCGCAATGGTTTTAGCCTGGAAGGTTGCCTGAAACAGGCTGAGTTCCTGAATGATGTCTATGATGATGTGAATTTATACGCGCGCATTATCGATTCACAATAACCCAGCCAGCGGCGTTCGCGTAATACGTTCCTCACTGTTAATGACTTTTGGACCACGGACATGAATGGTGTCGCCACCAAAGGCTTCAACGACGGCGTGGTCGGTTATCTCCACATGGTTTTCAATCATTACCGCACCTGTAATACGGCTCTTTCCTTGTATTATAACGTGATCGTCAAGCAGAACCGGACCGCCATGCACAACGGCATTTCCGCCAATCAGGACATGATGTTTTAACACGCAATTGCCTTCTACAATGGCATATTCCGCCACCTGTGAGCTGTAATGAATTGTTGGAATCGCATCTTCTTCAGTTCCGGCAATCACACGTGCGTGACCGTAGACTTTCGCACAGTCGCACAGCCAGACGTTGTTTTCTTCATTACCTTCAATACGCGCAAAATCAAAAACTTCGGCACGATGCTCAATAAAAGCATGGCGGACGACGGCATCGCCATAAATTTGCGCCTGATGGACAACGCGTGAGGCGCTGACGCTGGCGCGGTCATAAATTTGTAGCAGAAGATGGTGGTCGGGCGTTAAGCCTTGTGTGGCGACGATCATTGAATGTTGATCGATACAGACCTGACCAAAAATTCTGCACTGACCGCAAACTATTGAATCACGAATGGTGACACTGTCACTTACATGGACGCCATGGCTGATTTCACTGTTATCGATCCAGGTGTTATCCGTCGTGCAAACCTCTCCCCATAGCACGCTGGCGCCGGTAATACGCGTATTACCGGAAATCACCGTTCCGCCGAACGCAAGAGCATTCTGGTCGTAAATCCAGCAATTTCCTTCCTGCGCCAGCACAGTTTCGCTATCGATCCAACCACCAGCCGTCCCTGCTATCACATCATTAAAATCGGCTATGGCAATAATCTGCCGTAATAGCACACTTTTTTTGAAGCCATCTTCCTGATAACTAAAGGCTCGTTGCTCTTCACTTAGACGATATTTGCGCATAGCGTTTTCCCGCAGGTGACTTACTATAACCGTAGCAAATTCTGCGACTCTGGCTATGTTTGAGAAATTTCCATAAAATGCATTTCAAATATACTTTATAAATTAAACAAAATGAGTAACAAGATGCAGAGCGATAAAGTGCTCAATTTACCGGCAGGTTATTTTGGCATTGTGTTGGGGACGATAGGGATGGGATTTGCCTGGCGCTATGCCAGCCAGGTTTGGCAGGTTAGTCACTGGTTGGGGGATGGGCTGGTGATTCTGGCGATGATCATCTGGGGATTATTGACCACCGCATTCATTACCCGACTGATGCGCTTTCCGCAAAGCGTGCTGGCGGAAGTTCGCCATCCGGTGATGAGCAGTTTTGTGAGCTTGTTTCCGGCAACGACGATGCTGGTGGCGATTGGTTTTGTCCCGTGGTTTCGCCCGCTGGCAGTATGTCTGTTCAGCGTTGGGGTAGTGATTCAACTGGTTTACGCTGCCTGGCAAACTGCCGGATTATGGCGCGGTTCTCACCCAGAAGAAGCGACGACACCAGGGCTTTATTTGCCTACTGTTGCCAATAACTTTATCAGCGCGATGGCCTGCGGTGCGCTGGGTTATACCGATGCCGGACTGGTATTTTTAGGCGCTGGCGTCTTCTCCTGGTTAAGCCTTGAACCGGTGATCCTTCAACGACTGCGCAGCTCGGGAGAATTACCCACGGCGCTGCGGACATCGCTTGGCATTCAACTCGCTCCGGCTCTGGTGGCCTGTAGTGCCTGGTTAAGCGTCAACGGCGGCGAGGGGGACACGCTGGCGAAAATGCTCTTTGGCTATGGGCTGCTGCAATTACTGTTTATGCTGCGCCTGATGCCGTGGTATCTCTCACAGCCGTTTAATGCCTCATTCTGGAGTTTTTCGTTCGGTGTTTCCGCGCTGGCTACCACCGGTTTGCATCTGGGAAGCGGTAGCGATAATGGTTTTTTCCATACGCTGGCGGTGCCGTTGTTTATCTTTACCAATTTTATTATTGCATTACTGCTCATCCGTACTTTCGCGCTTCTGATGCAGGGAAAATTGTTAATCAGAACTGAGCGCGCCGTTTTAATGAAATCCGAGGACAAAGAATGATCATTCGTGACGAAAACTACTTTACTAACAAATACGAATTAACCCGCACACACTCCGAAGTTCTGGAAGCGGTGAAAATCGTTAAACCGGGGAAAACGCTGGACTTGGGCTGTGGCAATGGTCGTAACAGTCTTTACCTTGCAGCCAATGGTTATGATGTTGACGCATGGGATAAAAATGCCATGAGTATTGCCAACGTTGAGCGCATTAAAGCCATTGAAAATCTGGAAAATTTACGTACTCAGGTTGTCGATCTGAATAGCCTCACGTTTGATGGACAGTACGATTTTATTCTTTCTACTGTGGTGCTGATGTTCCTGGAGGCGAAAACCATCCCAGGGCTGATTGGCAATATGCAACGTTGCACTAAACCTGGCGGTTACAACCTGATTGTGGCTGCGATGGATACTACTGATTTTCCATGTACCGTCGGCTTTCCGTTTGCCTTCAAAGAGGGAGAGCTACGTCGTTATTATGAAGGCTGGGATTTATTGAAATACAATGAAGATGTCGGTGAATTACACCGCACCGATGCCAACGGTAATCGTATTAAACTGCGTTTCGCTACTATGCTGGCACGTAAAAAATGACCTGAAAAGGATCAACGTAAGAAGTTTGCCTGTTGATCTATTCGGTAAGCATATTTTTTAGCAGGATGATGTGAAATAAGTCACAGCGGATGTGCTTTTTTATCGCCTCAAGTCTCTGAAAATAAATCAATGATGATTGACTCAGCTCCTTTTTCAGCATTGACTATATTGTCGAAAAAGGGGTCGATAAATTTATTTCTGCCAACACTTTTTTTGCCACAACACGAAGCGGTGCTTTTTGCTATAACTTAAAAAGTAATATAAGCATCTCAGGAAACTATTCATGCGTACCACATCAATTGCGAAAGTTGCAGCTTTATGCGGCTTGTTGGCTCTGTCCGGCTGTGCCTCTAAAATCACCCAGCCGGATAAATACTCTGGCTTTTTAAAGAATTACTCAGATCTTCAAGAAACAACATCGGCAACAGGTAAACCCGTTTTACGCTGGGTTTCCCCTGATTTCGACCAAAGTAAATATGACAGTATTGTCTGGAATCCAATCACTTATTATCCGGTGCCGAAACCTTCTACTCAGGTAGGGCAGAAAGTATTGGATAGAATTTTGAGTTATACCAATACCGAAATGAAAGAAGCGATTGCGCAGCGCAAACCACTGGTTACCACTGCTGGCCCGCGTAGTCTGATTTTCCGTGGTGCTATTACTGGTGTTGATACTAGCAAAGAAGGACTGCAATTCTATGAAGTGGTTCCTGTTGCATTAGTGGTAGCGGGAACACAAATGGCAACCGGTCACCGTACCATGGATACCCGCCTGTACTTTGAAGGTGAACTGATTGATGCGGCTACCAATAAACCTGTTATCAAAGTCGTTCGTCAGGGCGAAGGTAAAGACCTGAATAACGAAAGTACGCCAATGGCTTTCGAAAATATTAAGCAAGTTATTGATGACATGGCGACCGATGCCACCATGTTTGACGTTAACAAAAAGTAATGCCAGTTGCGCCATCGTAAGATGGCGCTTCTTATTATCGGTTTCTGTCAGCAATTAAATTCAACACCACGTAACAGACGCCGCCGGCAATTAATCCCCAAAACGCCGAACCAATCCCAACCAATGTCAGCCCGCTCGCTGTTACCAGAAATGCCACCACAGCAGCGTCGCGCTCACGCTCATTATGTAGCGCCTGATACAAACTACCGCCAATGGTGCTTAACAGCGCCAGACCAGCCAGCATCTGGATCCAGCTAACCGGTAGGGCTGCCATCATTCCGGTAATGGCGCTACCAAACAGACCCGCAAGCAAATAAAAGACGCCCGCAACGGCGGCAGCCAACCAACGCCTATCTTTGTCCGGATGCGCTTCCGGGCTTTGGCAAATAGCGGCAGTAATTGCCGCAATACCGACGGAATAAACCCCGAAAGGGGAAAAAATCAGCGCCAGCAAGCCAGTGAATACAATCAGTGGCGAAACCGGAGCCGAATACCCGGCCGCTTTCATTGCCGCAATACCCGGTGCGTTTTGCGATGCCATCGTCACCAGAAAAAGGGGGAGTGCAACGCTCAAACTGTGAGCAAACGAAAATTCAGGGGTAATATAAATGGGGAGAACGGGTTTAAAGACAACATCCGTTGTGACAACGTCACCTTGCGCGATAACGATCACGATCCCAATAATCATCGCGGCAATTACCGCATAGCGCGGTGCAACGGCCTTGGTTGCCAGCCATACCAGCAACATACTGCCACACAACGTAAACTGACCATCCAGACTGGCAAACGCCTGTAAACCAAAGCGTAATAAAATCCCGGCAAGCATTGCCGCCGCAAGCGAGTGCGGAATAATGCGCATCAGACGAGCAAAGAGTCCCGTTATGCCGCAGAGGACAATTAATGCGTTGGTGACTATAAAAACGCCGATGGCTTCGTTAAGTGTTAGCCCCTGTAAACCAGTGACCAACAGAGCCGCGCCAGGCGTTGACCATGCGGTGAGAACAGGCACGCGATACCATAATGTCAGCGCCAGCGTACTGACTCCCATTGCCAGTCCCAGCGCCGTCATCCAGCCGGAGATTTGTGCAGTGGTTGCTCCGGCGACAATCGCCGCTTGCCAGATTATTGCTGCTGAACTGGCGTAGCCAATCAATACCGCCAGAAACCCCGCCAGTAGCGTGGGGGGAGGAATAGAAAACAGACGCATAGTCACCTCGTGCGTTATAGCGTACAGGCACCGTAGCATCTGTCCGTTATAACGCACAAGTGATAAACTCCTGTTTTGCCGGAGGAGTCGCATGGAAAATCTCGCTCGCTTTTTATCCACTACGCTTAAACATCTTCGTCAGCAGCGAGGCTGGAGTCTTTCGCGACTGGCAGACGCCACGGGCGTTTCTAAAGCCATGTTAGGGCAGATTGAGCGCAATGAGTCCAGCCCGACGGTCGCGACACTCTGGAAAATTGCCACCGGGATGAACGTGCCATTTTCGACATTTATTTCGCCGCCGCAGACCATTACGCCATCAGTTTATGATCCACAACAGCAGGCAATGGTGATCACTTCGCTGTTTCCTTATGATCCGCAACTCTGCTTTGAACACTTCTCGATTCAGATGGCACCCGGTGCAATAAGCGAATCGACGCCGCACGAAAAAGGGGTAATTGAGCATGTTGTCGTCATTGATGGACAGCTTGATCTGTGCGTTGATGGTGAATGGCGTAGTCTTAATTGTGGAGAAGGTGTTCGTTTTGCTGCCGACGTCAGGCATGTCTATCGTAATTGTGGGGAGCAAACCGTACATTTTCATTCCCTCATCCATTACCCGCGTAGTTAAGCGGGAAAACTATTTCGCAACGTCGCGCTTGTGGCTAAAATAGCCGCCATTTTTCAGCTACTGGATAAGAAAGTGACCGTATCTTCTCATCGTCTTGAACTGTTAAGCCCGGCACGCGATGCCGCCATTGCCCGCGAAGCTATTTTGCACGGTGCCGATGCTGTTTATATCGGCGGACCTGGTTTTGGTGCCCGTCATAATGCCAGTAATAGCCTGAAAGATATTGCCGAGCTGGTGCCATTTGCCCATCGTTATGGTGCAAAAATTTTCGTCACGCTTAACACCATTTTGCATGACGATGAACTGGAACCGGCGCAGCGACTGATTACCGACCTTTACCAGACAGGCGTTGATGCACTGATCGTTCAGGATATGGGGATTCTGGAACTTGATATTCCGCCGATTGAACTGCACGCCAGTACGCAGTGTGATATTCGCACTGTAGAGAAAGCAAAGTTTCTTTCGGACGTCGGTTTTACGCAGATTGTGCTGGCGCGAGAGCTGAATCTTGAGCAGATCCGTGCGATTCATCAGGCCACGGACGCGACCATTGAGTTCTTTATTCATGGTGCATTGTGCGTGGCATATTCCGGTCAGTGCTACATTTCCCATGCGCAAACAGGGCGTAGCGCCAACCGTGGCGATTGCTCGCAGGCGTGCCGTTTGCCATATACATTGAAAGACGATCAGGGGCGGGTGGTTTCCTATGAAAAACACCTGCTGTCGATGAAAGATAACGATCAGACTGCCAACCTGGGCGCTTTGATTGATGCAGGCGTGCGTTCCTTCAAGATTGAAGGGCGTTACAAAGATATGAGCTACGTGAAGAATATCACCGCCCATTATCGCCAGATGCTGGATGCCATTATTGAAGAACGTAGCGATTTGGCGCGAGCTTCATCCGGTCGTACTGAGCACTTCTTCGTACCGTCGACGGAAAAAACCTTCCATCGTGGCAGCACCGACTACTTTGTTAATGCGCGTAAAGGCGATATTGGCGCATTCGATTCACCGAAATTTATCGGCCTGCCGGTGGGTGAAGTATTGAAAGTGTCGAAAGATCATCTTGATGTTGAGGTTACCGAACCGCTGGCTAACGGCGATGGACTGAACGTAATGATTAAGCGTGAAGTCGTCGGCTTTCGTGCCAACACGGTAGAGAAAACTGGGGAAAATCAGTACCGCGTCTGGCCAAATGAGATGCCAGTGGAGCTGCACAAAATTCGCCCGCACCATCCGCTTAATCGCAACCTCGACCATAACTGGCAGCAGGCGTTGACCAAAACCTCCAGCGAACGTCGGGTGGCGGTAGACATTGAACTGGGCGGCTGGCAGGAACAACTGATTCTGACTCTGACCAGTGAAGAGGGCGTCAGTATCACTCATACGCTGGACGGGCAGTTCGACGAAGCGAATAACGCCGAAAAAGCACTCCTCAATCTGAAAGAGGGATTGTCGAAGCTTGGGCAAACCATCTATTACGCCCGCGATGTGCAAATTAATTTGCCGGGGGCGCTGTTTGTGCCAAACAGTCTGTTAAATCAGTTCCGCCGTGAGGCTGCTGAAATGCTGGATGCTGCGCGTCTTGCCAGTTATCAGCGCGGTAGTCGTAAACCGGTTGCTGACCCTGCGCCAGTTTATCCGCAAACGCATTTGAGTTTCCTCGCGAACGTATACAACCAGAAAGCTCGTGAATTTTATCATCGCTATGGTGTGCAACTGATTGATGCTGCCTATGAAGCGCATGAAGAGAAGGGCGAAGTGCCGGTAATGATCACCAAGCATTGTCTGCGCTTTGCCTTCAATCTGTGCCCGAAACAGGCGAAAGGCAATATCAAAAGCTGGAAAGCAACGCCAATGCAACTGGTTAACGGCGATGAAGTGTTAACGCTAAAGTTTGATTGCCGGCCGTGTGAGATGCACGTCATTGGCAAAATCAAAAATCACATTCTGAAAATGCCGTTACCGGGGAGTGTTGTCGCCTCCGTAAGCCCGGATGAACTGATGAAAACATTGCCGAAGCGAAAAGGGTAAAACGCAAATTTTCAGACCTGTTAACAACTTATTGAATTTGCAGATATTACAGGCCGGGTAAGGCGTTCATACCGTATCCGGCAACAACCGACTCAACGCTGTCCCGCTTCTGGTTTGCGTGACTTTTGCCAGTAAAAATGCTCGCGCAAACCTTCTGCCGATTCTTCCGCAACGGCGCGCAATTCATCACTGTCCGCTTCATGACGCAGTTGATGATCCACATTTTTTACCCACAAAAATTCATGTCCTTTGTGTCCTGCCATCAACTGTCCAGAGAACAGCGCACACGTTAATAAGACAACCGCTAACGCCTTCGTAAACATCCCGACACCTTTTTCTTACCTTTTGCCGCTATGATGCCGATAGTTTCTTGAGGTTATTATTCAGTTTTGCAAATTAGCGCAAAGAAATTCTGGAATCAGCCTTCCTTATTTGGCATCGCATTCTGCCGTTGCGGCGATTAAGTGCTATTTTCGAGCAAATTACACACGGAGGTAAACATTAATGTTTACTTTATTGATATACTCAGCGGCAGGGAGGCGATGTGAAACAAAGCGAGTTCAGACGTTGGCTCGACTCTCAGGGCGTCGATGTAGCGAATGGCAGCAACCATTTAAAACTCAGGTTTCACGGGAGGCGCAGTGTCATGCCGCGTCACCCAAGTGAAGAGATTAAAGAAAGCAATTCTGAAACAACTCGGTTTGAGTTAATCGCCAATTAAAAGGTTAATGACATGCGAGAGACAGTCGAAATTATGCGTTATCCCGTCACTCTTACACCCGCGCCGGAAGGCGGTTATATGGTTTCTTTTGTGGATATCCCTGAAGCGTTGACCCAGGGCGAAACTGTCGCTGAAGCGATGGAGGCAGCAAAAGATGCCTTAATCACCGCATTTGATTTTTATTTTGAAGACAACGAGCTTATCCCGTTACCTTCGCCATTAAATAGTCACGATCACTTTATTGAAGTGCCTTTGAGCGTTGCCTCTAAAGTATTGCTGTTAAATGCTTTTTTGCAGTCAGACATTACTCAGCAAGAGCTGGCGAAGCGAATTGGTAAACCTAAGCAGGAGATCACCCGCTTGTTTGATTTGCACCACGCGACAAAAATCGACGCTGTCCAGCTTGCGGCTAAGGCGCTTGGCAAAGAGTTATCGCTGGTGATGGTTTAATTACAGTTAACGAAAAGTTGTCATTTTTAACAACTGATATAGACTGCCGGATCATCTGCACATAAAAACGATCCGATAATGAAAAAATACCAGCAACTGGCAGAACAATTACGCGAGCAGATTGCGTCGGGCATCTGGCAACCCGGCGATCGTTTGCCTTCGTTGCGTGAACAGGTGGCGCTTTCTGGTATGAGCTTTATGACCGTCAGCCATGCCTACCAGTTACTCGAAAGTCAGGGGCATATTATCGCGCGACCGCAGTCGGGTTATTACGTTGCACCACAGGCATTAAAAATGCCGAAAGCCCCAGTCGTTCCAGTCACACGTGATGAAACAGTCGATATCAATACTTATATTTTTGACATGTTGCAGGCCAGTCGCGATCCTTCAGTGGTGCCGTTTGCATCCGCTTTTCCCGATCCGCGCTTGTTTCCGCTTCAACAACTCAATCGCTCCCTGGCACAGGTAAGCAAAACCGCAACGGCGATGAGCGTGATTGAAAACTTACCTCCAGGGAATGCTGAGCTTCGTCAGGCTATTGCTCGTCGCTATGCCTTACAGGGCATCACAATTTCGCCCGATGAAATCGTCATCACCGCCGGGGCGTTAGAGGCATTAAACCTCAGTTTGCAAGCGGTAACCGAGCCGGGTGATTGGGTGATTGTCGAGAATCCTTGTTTCTACGGCGCGTTGCAGGCGCTGGAGCGGTTACGGCTGAAGTCGTTATCGGTAGCGACGGATGTTAACGAAGGGATCGACCTTCAGGCGCTTGAACTGGCGTTACAAGAGTATCCGGTGAAAGCGTGCTGGTTAATGACCAACAGCCAGAACCCGCTCGGTTTTACCTTAACGCCACAGAAAAAAGCGCGGCTGGTAGAACTCCTTAGTCAGTACAACGTGATGCTGATTGAAGATGACGTCTACAGCGAACTTTACTTCGGACGGGAAAAACCGCTGCCCGCAAAAGCGTGGGATCGCCACGATGGCGTGCTGCATTGTTCATCATTCTCCAAATGCCTGGTGCCAGGTTTTCGCATCGGTTGGGTCGCCGCAGGAAAACATGCGCGTAAAATCCAACGTTTGCAGTTGATGAGTACACTTTCCACCAGTTCACCGATGCAGCTTGCCCTGGTGGATTACCTTTCTACACGCCGCTACGATGCGCATCTGCGTCGTCTACGTCGTCAGCTTGCGGAACGCAAACAACGCGCCTGGCAGGCGCTGCTGCGTTACCTGCCTGCGGAGGTGAAAATACACCATAACGACAGTGGTTATTTTCTCTGGCTGGAACTTCCCGAACCGTTAGATGCAGGCGAATTAAGTCTGACGGCACTGGCGCATCACATCAGTATTGCGCCGGGTAAAATGTTTTCTACTGGCGAACGCTGGTCGCGTTTTTTCCGTTTTAATACCGCGTGGCAATGGGGAGAGCGCGAAGAACAGGCAGTAAAAGAATTAGGCAAACTTATTCAAGAACATCTGAAGTAACTTTCAATTTAATTCCTCTCAGGTTGTGTAATATGAATTTCGAATAGAAGCCATATTTCGTAACCCCTTGTCTATACTCCAGAAGATAGCTTCACAGACGGCATAATGCGCGTTAGCTCACAACCTGATTAAATTTTCTCAGGGGTGAAGGTGTGCCTGCAAGCCGCCGTCTATGGTTAAACAAGGAGATATTTTTACGGCACGGCGGCTGAACAATTAATTACGACAGGAGTAAGACCTTATGAGCAAGACATTTGCCCGCAGCAGCCTGTGTGCGCTCACCATGACTATAATGACCGCTCACGCCGCCGAACCGCCTACCAATTTAGATAAACCGGAAGGGCGACTGGATATTATTGCCTGGCCGGGATACATCGAACGCGGACAAACTGATAAACAATACGACTGGGTAACGCAATTCGAAAAAGAGACAGGTTGCGCGGTAAATGTGAAAACCGCCGCGACTTCCGATGAAATGGTCAGTCTGATGACCAAAGGGGGTTACGATCTGGTCACGGCGTCCGGCGATGCCTCGCTGCGTTTGATTATGGGTAAACGCGTGCAGCCGATTAATACCGCGCTAATTCCTAACTGGAAAACACTCGATCCGCGTGTAGTAAAAGGCGACTGGTTTAACGTTGGCGGTAAAGTATATGGTACGCCGTATCAGTGGGGGCCTAACCTGTTGATGTACAACGCCAAAACCTTCCCGACACCGCCGGATAGCTGGCAAGTGGTTTTTGTTGAGCAGAATCTGCCGGACGGCAAGAGTAATAAAGGTCGGGTACAGGCCTATGATGGCCCCATTTATATTGCCGATGCCGCGTTGTTCGTCAAAGCTACGCAGCCGCAGTTGGGCATCAGCGATCCGTACCAACTTACCGAAGAACAGTACCAGGCGGTGCTGAAAGTGCTGCGCGATCAACATAGTTTGATACATCGCTACTGGCATGACACCACCGTGCAAATGAGCGATTTCAAAAACGAGGGTGTGGTCGCTTCCAGTGCCTGGCCCTATCAGGCCAACGCGTTGAAAGCCGAAGGCCAACCAATCGCCACAGTATTCCCGAAAGAGGGGGTTACCGGCTGGGCTGATACCACCATGCTGCATAGCGAAGCGAAACATCCGGTTTGCGCCTACAAATGGATGAACTGGTCATTAACGCCAAAAGTGCAGGGTGATGTGGCAGCCTGGTTTGGCTCATTGCCGGTAGTGCCGGAAGGATGTAAAGCCAGTCCGTTATTAGGCGAAAAAGGCTGTGAGACCAACGGTTTTAACTATTTCGATAAAATTGCTTTCTGGAAAACGCCTATAGCAGAAGGGGGCAAGTTTGTTCCCTACAGTCGCTGGACGCAGGATTACATTGCCATTATGGGCGGTCGCTAACTTCGCTGAGGTGTTTTATGACGTACGCAGTGGAGTTTGACAACGTCTCGCGGTTGTACGGTGACGTGCGCGCGGTAGATGGCGTCAGTATTGCGATAAAAGATGGTGAGTTCTTTTCAATGCTGGGGCCGTCCGGCTCCGGCAAAACCACCTGCCTGCGCCTGATTGCCGGATTTGAACAACTTTCCGGCGGGGCGATCGCTATCTTTGGTAAACCCGCCAGCAATCTGCCACCGTGGGAGCGGGATGTTAATACCGTTTTCCAGGACTATGCGCTGTTTCCCCATATGTCGATTCTCGATAACGTGGCCTACGGGTTAATGGTCAAAGGTGTGGAGAAAAAAAAGCGTTACATCATGGCGCAAGAGGCGCTGGAAAAAGTGGCGCTGGGTTTTGTTCAGCAACGTAAGCCGTCACAACTTTCTGGTGGTCAGCGCCAGCGGGTTGCTATCGCCAGAGCATTAGTAAATGAACCACGCGTATTATTGCTGGATGAACCACTCGGCGCGCTGGATCTCAAGTTGCGTGAGCAGATGCAACTTGAGCTGAAAAAGCTGCAACAATCTCTCGGCATCACGTTTATCTTCGTCACCCACGATCAGGGGGAAGCATTATCAATGTCCGACCGTGTGGCGGTGTTCAACAACGGTCGCATTGAGCAGGTCGATTCACCACGTGATCTCTACATGCGCCCGCGCACGCCGTTTGTTGCCGGATTCGTCGGTACATCCAACGTTTTTGATGCGCTGATGGCAGAGAAACTTTGCGGAATGATGGGTAGCTTCGCATTGCGCCCGGAACATATTCGCCTCAATACACCTGGCGAAGTGCAGGCTAATGGCACGATCCAGGCGGTGCAGTATCAGGGCGCGGCGACCCGTTTTGAACTGACACTGAGCGGCGGTGAAAAACTGCTGGTAAGTCAGGCCAATATGACGGGGGAAGAACTCCCCGCTACGCTTACTCCAGGACAACAGGTGATGGTTTCCTGGGCGCGCGATGTGATGGTGCCGCTGGTTGAGGAGAGGTGAATGGCGATGAACGTATTGCAATCACCTTCACGTCCAGGTCTGGGCAAGGTGTCAGGTTTCTTCTGGCGGAATCCGGGGCTGGGGCTGTTTTTGCTGCTGCTTGGCCCGTTGATGTGGTTTGGCATCGTCTATTTCGGTTCGCTGCTGACGCTGTTATGGCAGGGCTTCTATACCTTTGATGATTTCACTATGTCGGTAACACCGGAACTGACTCTGGCGAATATCCGCGCGCTGTTTAATCCGGCCAATTACGACATCATTCTGCGCACGTTAACAATGGCAGTTGCTGTGACCATCGCCAGTGCTTTTTTGGCCTTTCCGATGGCGTGGTATATGGCGCGCTACACCAGCGGTAAGATGAAAGCGTTTTTTTACATTGCGGTAATGTTGCCGATGTGGGCGAGCTATATCGTCAAAGCCTATGCCTGGACGTTATTGCTGGCGAAAGATGGCGTGGCGCAGTGGTTTTTACAGCATTTGGGGTTGGAACCGTTATTAACTGCGTTTCTCACGCTACCGGCGGTGGGTGGTAATACACTGTCAACTTCCGGACTGGGTCGCTTTCTGGTGTTTCTCTACATCTGGCTGCCGTTCATGATTCTGCCGGTGCAGGCGGCGCTGGAGCGTTTGCCCTCGTCACTTTTGCAAGCCTCAGCGGATTTAGGCGCACGTCCACGGCAAACCTTCCGTTATGTGGTGTTACCGCTGGCGATCCCTGGCATTGCAGCCGGCTCTATTTTTACCTTCTCGCTAACGCTGGGCGATTTTATTGTCCCGCAGCTGGTTGGCCCGCCGGGGTATTTTATCGGCAACATGGTTTACTCGCAGCAAGGCGCGATTGGCAATATGCCGATGGCAGCAGCGTTCACCCTGGTGCCGATTGTTTTGATCGCACTGTATCTGGCGTTCGTGAAACGTCTGGGAGCGTTCGATGCACTCTGAGCGCGCACCGTTTTTCCTCAAACTGGCGGCCTGGGGCGGCGTGGTTTTCCTCCATTTTCCCATCCTGATTATCGCGGCCTATGCTTTTAACACTGAAGATGCGGCGTTTAGTTTTCCACCGCAAGGTCTGACGCTGCACTGGTTTAGCGTGGCAGCACAGCGTAGTGACATTCTTGATTCCGTGACACTGTCACTTAAAGTGGCGGCGCTGGCGACATTAATTGCGCTGGTATTAGGGACGCTGGCCGCCGCCGCGCTCTGGAGACGAGACTTTTTCGGCAAAAACGCCATTTCGCTGTTATTGCTGCTGCCCATTGCGCTGCCGGGCATTGTCACAGGCCTGGCGTTATTAACCGCGTTTAAAACTATCAATCTGGAGCCGGGGTTTTTCACCATCGTAGTCGGTCATGCGACTTTTTGTGTAGTGGTGGTGTTTAACAATGTCATCGCCCGTTTTCGCCGTACCTCATGGAGTCTGGTTGAGGCGTCAATGGATCTTGGGGCCAATGGCTGGCAAACCTTCCGATACGTGGTGTTACCGAATCTCAGTTCGGCGCTACTGGCAGGAGGAATGCTGTCGTTTGCCTTGTCGTTCGATGAAATCATCGTTACGACCTTTACGGCAGGTCATGAACGAACGTTACCGTTGTGGTTGCTCAATCAGCTTGGGCGACCACGTGATGTACCGGTAACCAACGTGGTGGCACTGCTGGTTATGTTGGTAACAACCTTGCCGATCCTGGGAGCCTGGTGGCTAACCCGCGAAGGCGACAATGGTCAATAACCACTGATACAGGAATATGCTATGCAACATAAGTTACTGATTAACGGAGAACTGGTTAGCGGCGAAGGGGAAAAACAGCCTGTCTATAATCCGGCAACGGGGGAAGTATTACTGGAGATTGCCGAGGCCTCCGCAGAGCAGGTCGATGCTGCTGTGCGCGCGGCAGATGCAGCATTTGCCGAATGGGGGCAAACCACGCCGAAAGCGCGTGCGGAATGCCTGCTGAAACTGGCTGATGTTATCGAAGAAAATGGTCAGGTTTTTGCCGAACTGGAGTCCCGTAATTGTGGCAAACCGCTGCATAGTGCGTTCAATGATGAAATTCCGGCGATTGTCGATGTCTTTCGCTTTTTCGCCGGTGCGGCGCGCTGCCTGAACGGTCTGGCGGCTGGCGAATATCTTGAAGGTCATACTTCGATGATCCGCCGCGATCCGTTGGGGGTTGTGGCTTCTATCGCGCCGTGGAATTACCCGCTGATGATGGCAGCGTGGAAACTGGCTCCGGCGCTGGCGGCAGGGAACTGCGTGGTGCTTAAACCATCAGAAATCACCCCGCTAACAGCGTTGAAGCTGGCAGAACTGGCGAAAGATATCTTCCCGGCAGGCGTGATTAACGTGTTGTTTGGCAGAGGCAAAACGGTGGGTGATCCGCTGACCGGACATCCAAAAGTGCGCATGGTGTCGCTGACGGGGTCTATCGCCACTGGTGAGCACATCATCAGTCAAACGGCACCGTCCATCAAGCGCACTCATATGGAACTTGGCGGTAAAGCGCCAGTGATTGTCTTTAATGATGCTGACGTTGAAGCGGTTGTCGAAGGTGTCCGTACATTTGGCTATTACAATGCCGGGCAAGATTGTACTGCTGCCTGCCGTATCTACGCGCAAAAAGGCATTTACGACGTGCTGGTAGAAAAACTCGGTGCCGCAGTGGCAACGTTGAAATCAGGCGCGCCGGATGATGAATCCACAGAGCTTGGCCCGTTAAGTTCACTGGCGCATCTCGAACGCGTCAGCCGGGCGGTGGAAGAGGCGAAGGCGACGGGACACATTAAGGTGATCACCGGCGGTGAAAAGCGGCAGGGTAATGGTTATTATTATGCGCCTACACTGCTGGCTGGTGCGTTACAAGAAGATGCTATCGTCCAAAGAGAGGTATTTGGGCCGGTAGTCAGCGTGACGGTCTTCGACAACGAAGAGCAAGTAGTTAACTGGGCGAATGACAGCCAGTATGGCTTAGCTTCTTCAGTATGGACGAAAGATGTGGGTAGAGCGCACCGCGTCAGCGCACGTCTGCAATATGGCTGCACCTGGGTTAATACCCATTTCATGCTGGTGAGTGAAATGCCGCACGGCGGGCAGAAACTTTCAGGTTATGGCAAAGATATGTCACTTTATGGGCTGGAAGATTACACCGTAGTACGCCACGTAATGGTTAAACATTAAGGATAATGTTGTAAATCTGGAGAGTGTGAGAAGATCTAACGCACTGTCAGAGAGTTGATTTTTCTCTGACAGTGCGTACTGCGTGCAATTTTGCTACATCAGATAAACCATCCAAATCTCATAGAGATAAGAGTAAACAACCCAACAGCAGCAAAGAGATTTATCAGCACTACAGTTCTACTGGAAACGTTCATTTTTGCCACCTTTTGTCATAGCCCTTATGTGTATAGTACGGGTTAAGAAAATCCGCAATCATACTTATTCTGAAGATGGACAAGAACATGCGGTAGGTTATTGAATTTATCTCAAATGGACTGAAAACTTGATACACATCAAGAAATGACGCATATTTGCGCGCGTTTTATTCATCTGGCTGGACGCCCATACATGTCTCTTTATCAATATATGCTTGTTTTTTATGCTGCCATGGCAGCAATCGCCTTTCTCATTACCTGGTTTCTTTCCCACGATAAGAAGAGCATTCGCTTTCTGAGCGCCTTTCTGGTGGGGATTACATGGCCAATGAGTTTTCCGGTGGCGCTACTGTTTTCACTATTTTAAATCTTACACGCTGGCTTGACGGCACAACGCAGACTTATATCATTTGAGTGAATCGATAAATTTCACAAGTGGCTGAGGAGAAAGTATGTCGCATCTGGATGAAGTCATCGCGCGCGTGGATGCCGCGATTGAGGAGAGCGTCATTGCCCATATGAACGAGTTGTTAATCGCCCTGAGTGATGACGCAGAGTTAAGCCGGGAAGATCGCTACACACAGCAGCAGCGTTTGCGTACCGCAATCGCTCATCACGGACGCAAGCATAAAGAAGATATGGAGGCACGCCACGAACAATTAACCAAAGGCGGCACCATCCTCTGATTAAAACGTGCGTCTGGCCACCAGCCAGGCGCCAACTACCAACAAAACTGCCCCGCAAATTGGGCCAATCAGCGCCCGAAGTGGTACGCCATGACTGCGGAAAATATCCAGCACCAGACCACCAATAAGTTGACTGGCGACCAGTACCGCAATGGTCGTTGCCGCGCCAACATTCTGATATCCGCTGATACTGGCGAAAACAAAAAACGATCCCAACAAACCAGGGATTAGAGTCCACCAGCGCACGCTGGACACCAGTTCGCCAAAGCCTGCTGTTCCTTGCTTAAACCATAAAATAGACACGAACAGCACAATCCCCACCAGTGAATTCAGCAGCATGGCGATGAGAATGGTGGAGGATGTCTGGGTGATGCGTACCATCAATGTGTTTTGCACCACAAGACCAATCCCGGCAGCGATCAAAAAGGCAAGGGTAAGCGAATGATTCATCCAAGTGAGTCCGGTTCGCTACGATCGTCAAGCTGCAATTGCATAAAGGTGAGATCCAACCAGCGACCAAATTTAGTACCAACTTGGGGCATTTGCGCTGTGACGACAAATCCCAGCGACTGGTGCAGATGCAACGACGCCTGATTTTGTGATTCTATGCCGGCAACCATCACATGCTTACCGCAGTTCCGCGCTTCATCAATCAACGCGCGTAACAATTTTCGCCCAAGACCTTTGCCCTGATGATCCGGATGGACATAAACCGAATGTTCCACGGTATGGCGAAAACCGTCGAAACTACGCCAGTCACCAAACGAGGCATATCCTGTAACTACGCCATCTTCTTCGCTCACCAGCACCGGATAACCCGATAAAGTTCGTGCTTCAAACCAGGCAATGCGGTTATCTGTATCCACAGTCTGGTCGTTCCAGATAGCTGCCGTATGCAGTACAGCGTGGTTATAAATTTCCGCAATTGCAGCACAATCGGCTTTGCGGGCAGAACGGATGGACATCTTAAGCCTCGATAAAATAATGATGATGACGTTATCAATACTATCGAAAACAGCCCGAAGCAACGGATTCCTCGATGAAATTATTGCGTGTCGCAGTAGTGATGTGACGGCTGCAAACTAAACCAATCCAGTGAGCCTGCTACTATTGATGGATTCATGCCAAAAGCACAGGAGAGCATTATGGGTCAACAAAAGCAACGTAATCGCCGTTGGGTTCTGGCGTCGCGTCCACACGGCGCGCCGGTTCCGGAGAATTTCCGTCTTGAAGAAGATGATGTCGCCACGCCGGGTGAAGGACAGGTGTTACTGCGCACGGTCTACCTGTCGCTCGATCCGTATATGCGCGGGCGCATGAGCGATGAGCCATCTTATTCACCACCGGTTGATATTGGTGGCGTGATGGTCGGCGGCACGGTGAGTCGGGTGGTGGAATCTAATCATCCGGATTACCAGCCTGACGACTGGGTGCTGGGTTACAGCGGTTGGCAGGATTACGACATATCCAGTGGCGATGATCTGGTGAAACTTGGCGATCATCCGGAAAATCCTTCGTGGTCACTGGGTGTGCTGGGGATGCCAGGCTTTACGGCTTATATGGGGCTGCTGGATATCGGTCAACCTAAAGAGGGTGAAACGCTAGTGGTTGCTGCAGCAACGGGGCCGGTCGGTGCGACAGTGGGGCAAATCGGCAAACTAAAAGGTTGCCGCGTGGTGGGTGTTGCCGGTGGCGCGGAAAAATGTCGCCATGCCACAGACGTTCTCGGTTTTGATGTTTGCCTTGATCATCATGCAGATGATTTTGCCGAACAACTCGTGAACGCGTGTCCGAAAGGCGTTGATATCTATTATGAAAACGTTGGTGGTAAGGTGTTTGATGCGGTGCTGCCTTTACTCAATACATCCGCGCGTATTCCCGTTTGCGGTTTAGTGAGCGGCTATAACGCCACCGACCTGCCTTCCGGGCCGGATCGTTTACCGCTACTTATGGCTACGGTGCTGAAAAAACGTATTCGCCTGCAAGGGTTTATTATTAGCCAGGATTATGGTCATCGCATCCATGAGTTCCAGCAAGAGATGGGGCAATGGGTGAAGGTGGGGAAAATTCACTATCGTGAACAAATTACCGATGGTTTAGAGAACGCCCCGCAGACATTCATTGGTCTGCTGAATGGTAAAAACTTCGGCAAAGTCGTGATCCGTGTTGCGGATGATGATTAACATTTCAGGTGGCGGCATTCTTGCCGCCACTAATGAATATTATTCAAATCGCCATGCGAGATTTACGCCTACACCATAATTCCGCCCAGGCGCAGGCTCGTAATATCGACCATTCGATTCATTAACAATCACCGAGCCGACATATTCTTTATCGAATAAATTATCGACACGACCAAATAAATCTATTGTCATATTGCGATAATTATATTTGTAACCGGTGAACAAACCGACGAGAGTGTAAGAGGGCGCTTTTGCCGTATTTTCGTCATCCGCCATGATATCGCCCATATAACGTGCTTCTGTGCCTGCATACCAGCCTTCTTCTGGTACATAACCTAATGACGCAAAGCCCATATTGCGGGCGATCCCGGGCATTCGGTTACCATTACAGTCCTGAGCGTTACAAACATTGCTGCGATAAGTTGCGTCAAGCCGCGTCCACGACGCTTTCACACGGAAATCTCCGGCAAAACGCTGATCCCAGGCCAGTTCAGCCCCCTGACGGCGCGTCTTCCCGGCATTTTTATACGTGGTACGCCCGCCGCTACTGCTATCAACAACGATTTCATCATCGGTATCAGTCTGGAATAACGCAGCGGTAAACAAGCCATCGCCGATACGCGTTTTACTGCCGATTTCGATTGTGTCGTTGGTGGACGGTTTTAAACCAAAGTTCATGCCACTTTGCCCGTCAGCACGGTAAGAAAGCTCGTTAATGGTTGGCGTTTCAAAACCGCGCCCGGCTGCCAGATAGACGTTCCAGGCATCGGTTATGGCGTATTTCAACGATCCCGCAGGAAGCCATTTGTGATAACTGGCATCACCGCTGTCATCACCGTTACCCGGGGTAACGTAATGATCGTCAGAGTCAAACCACACGGAGCTGTAGCGCACACCAGCATCCAACGATAGTTTGTCAGTTAGTTGCCACTGGGTTTGTAAATAGGGATCGACGTTCCACATCAGATTGCGCTCGTCGCGGCGCAGATCACCTTTTTGCCTGTACTCCGGCACGCCGTTATTAAGGCGGAAGTTATTGTAACCCTTGCGGTTTTCACTCATGTTTTCATAGTTCAGGCCAGTAGTGAAAGTGACCGGAACTCCTAGCTCTCCACGATGTGTCCAGCGGCTGTCTATACCCTGGTAATGACGTTGCAGAGTAATTACGCCGCCCGCATGAGATGGGGTAAGTTGGGGTGCCATCGGAATCGATTGATACTGGGTCGTTTCCCGTTCACCTGCGTACATCATCACGCTCATATCATCCCGCGAACTCAGGCTGCGCTCATAACGCAACCCTGCCTGAGTTTGCTTGATGGTTTTTCGCGTGTCGTACTGTTCTGCACGAGGCGCTTGTTGCGGATTCGCTTTCCATTCAGCTTCGGTCAACCCACCAGGGTCATCGGCTTTGATATCCACACTGTTGAAAATCAGGTTTAACTTACTGGCGTCATCAATGTGTACGCCCAGTCTGGCATTGGCTAAATTTTTCTGTGCGCCGCTATGGTCACGATAGCCGTGAGTTGTAAAACGCGTGGTCGAAACGGTGTAATCAACATCGCCAGGTTGGGTGCCGTCGCCCATTGCGCCTGTCGCTTTCAGTCCATAGCGCCAGCTACCATAACTGCCATAGTAACTGCTGGCCTCAATAGTTGGCGGCTGTTCGCCGATTTGGGTAGTGACGTTCATTACGCCGCCGGACGCATTGCCATACAGGGCAGAGAAGGGGCCTCTCAGCACTTCCACATTTTGCACACTGCTTAAATCGATATTGGATGTTTGCCCTTGTCCGTCGGGCATGGTAGCGGGAATACCATCAACATACAGGCGAATACCGCGAATACCGTAAGTGGAACGGGAGCCAAATCCGCGAATAGACAGTTGTAGATCCTGCGCATAGTTCTGCCGGTTTTGTACCTGCAAACCAGGCACACTGGTCAGTGATTCAGACAAATTGATGCGTGGTGTGGCCAGACGCATCTCCTCGCCATCGACCACGCTTACCGCAGCGGGTGTGTCCAGTTCAGAAACTACCTGCGGCGCGGCGCTAACAATCATGGTTTGTTCATTAGCGGCAAAAGTGGAAGGAGAAAGGAGAATCAGTGCGGGTAAAACGGTCTGTCGGACGGAAAAAATCTTCATGAAAAAAGCCAGGTTAAGAATGGGAAAACGCTTCAATGGTAATAAGTTTGTAAATTTATAGAAAACGAAACGGCACAATACGTTAATCAATTGAGAAAATTGTAGTCGTAACAACAAGAAATGCTCCACATTTGAGAAAATAATGATTACCATTCCCATTTATAACAAGGGTGTAACGAAGATTATGCTCAACGAAGCATTGTGAAGCAGCTATAAATCGGTTCATCAAAGGGAGTCGTCATGCATTTACGTCATCTGTTTTCATCGCGCCTGCGTGGTTCATTACTGTTAGGTTCATTGCTTGTTGCTTCATCATTCAGTACGCAGGCCGCAGAAGAAATGCTGCGTAAAGCGGTAGGTAAAGGTGCCTACGAAATGGCTTATAGCCAGCAAGAAAACGCGCTGTGGCTCGCCACTTCGCAAAGCCGCAAACTGGACAAAGGCGGTGTGGTTTATCGTCTCGATCCGGTGACTCTGGAAGTCACTCAGGCGATCCATAACGATCTCAAGCCGTTTGGTGCCACTATCAACAACGCGACGCAAACGCTGTGGTTTGGTAACACAGTAAACAGTGCGGTCACGGCAATTGATGCCAAAACGGGCGAAGTGAAAGGGCGTCTGGTGCTGGACGATCGCAAACGTACAGAAGAGGTGCGTCCGCTGCAGCCACGTGAGCTGGTTGCTGACGATGCCACGAACACTGTTTACATCAGCGGTATTGGGAAAGAGAGTGTGATTTGGGTGGTTGATGGCGAGAATATCAAACTGAAAACCGCCATCCAGAACACCGGTAAAATGAGCACCGGCCTGGCGCTGGATAGCAAAGGCAAACGTCTCTATACCACTAACGCCGATGGTGAACTGATTACCATCGACACTGCCGACAACAAAATCCTGAGCCGTAAAAAGCTGCTGGATGATGGCAAAGAGCATTTCTTTATCAACATCAGTCTCGATACTGCCAACCAGCGAGCGTTTATCACTGACTCCAAAGCGGCAGAAGTGCTGGTGGTCGATACCCGTAACGGCAATATTCTGGCGAAGGTAGCAGCACCGGAATCCATGGCTGTGTTGTTTAACCCGGCGCGTAATGAAGCCTACGTGACGCATCGGCAGGTGGGTAAAGTCAGTGTGATTGACGCGAAAAACTACAAAGTGGTGAAAACGTTCGATACGCCGACTCATCCTAACAGCCTTGCGCTGTCTGCCGATGGCAAAACGTTGTATGTCAGCGTGAAGCAAAAATCGACTAAACAGCAAGAAGCCACTCAGCCGGACGATGTGATTCGTATTGCGCTGTAATAGATATGGCGAGGGTGAAAATGGAGTGACTTGCCTGACTTTTATCACGCCGCATCCGGCACCTTCGTCAGTAATTTGAATTTGCCCGGCACGTAGCCGGGCAATTTTGCAATTAACTCGCCGTTTCAGGCTTAAACACAATTTCCTGTTGTTCTTCATCTTCCTTGACGACTGGCGCAGTGCTGTGAATTTCAGCAACGCGTTTGCGCACACCAAACCAGCCTATAACCAGCAGAATACCGATAATCGGCAGCGCCGCGATGGTATAAGTCCCGTTCGGGTAATCGAACGCCATCAGCACCAGAACACTCAGTAAAAACAGTAATGTCAGCCAGGAAGTGAAGGGCGCGCCAGGCAGTTTAAAACTGACCTCCGCTGCTTTACCTTCTTTGATGGCTTTACGCAGGCGCATCTGACAAACAATGATAAACGCCCACGAGGCGATAATTCCCAATGACGCGAAGTTCAGGACAATCTCAAATACGCGCGACGGCACCAGATAATTGAGGAATACGCCGACGACATACACAACCAGCGTCGCCAGAATCCCGGCATACGGCACATGCTGGCGACTCATTTTCGCCATAAAACCCGGCGCAGATCCGCCCATCGCCATCGAGCGCAAAATACGCCCGGTGCAGTACAGGCCAGAGTTCAGGCTGGAGAGGGCAGCGGTCAATACCACAATATTCATGATGCTGCCAATGTACGGCACACCGAGTTTAGAGAAGAAGGTCACAAAGGGACTTTGACCGGCCTGATAGGCACTCCACGGCAATAACATAACTAGCAACACCACGGAACCGACATAAAACAGGCCAATACGCCAAATCACGCTGTTAATTGCTTTTGGCACCATAGTCTGCGGATCTTTACATTCTCCGGCGGCAGTTCCGACCATTTCGATGGAGGCAAAAGCAAATACCACGCCCTGAATTAACACCAGCGCAGGCAGCAAACCGTGGGGGAAGAAGCCGCCATTATCGGTAATTAAATGAAAGCCAGTGGTGTTGCCATCCAGCGGCTGACCGCTACCGAGGAACACTGTACCCACGACCAAAAAGGTCACAATGGCGAGCACTTTAATCAGCGCAAACCAGAACTCCATCTCTGCGAACCATTTCACACCAATCATATTCATGGTGCCAACGATGGTCAGCGCAGCGAGTGCAAATACCCATTGCGGCACGCCGCCAAACGCGCCCCAGTAATGCATATATAGTGCGACGGCGGTGATATCGACAATCCCGGTCATCGCCCAGTTGATGAAGTACATCCAGCCGGCAACATAAGCGGCTTTCTCACCCAAAAACTCACGGGCATAAGAGACAAAACTACCACTGGAAGGGCGATGTAATACCAACTCACCCAACGCACGCAAAATAAAAAACGAAAACAGGCCGCAGATTAAATAGACCAGTGCCAGTGCCGGGCCGGCCATTTGCAGTCGGGCACCCGCGCCTAAAAACAAACCAGTCCCAATCGCGCCGCCAATGGCGATCATCTGCACCTGGCGATTACCCATCGCTTTGTGATAACCCTCTTCATGGGCATTAAGCCAGCGGCGTTTCGCGGCGTGTTGATCTGAAGTGTCGGTGTCGTGTTTACTCATTGCTCTCCCTGATTGCTTCGTTGAAAAAGTCTTATAAGCCGCCATGAACAATGTTTATTCATCCTGGCGATGACAGTTATTACCATTATTCTTTATGGGTATAAAACTATCGGCGCAGCATCCTACCTGTTATCGATAAACGATGCAAAATATCCCCTTACAAGTTGAGTGGGGATTAAAAGGATTGCTGAAAAAATGACAAATCTTAGTCCGGGTTGTCCTGTTTACTGACCTACACTTAAGCTTTAACGCTGTGCGGGGGAAATATGATTAAGATGTATGGGGTTCCACCATGAGTGAACTGATGCTGACTTTGGCTGATATTCCCTATAAGTTTGTTGATGTCAGCGGAATAGAGTTATTTAGCCCACCGATTTCGCCCATTTTCTTTCGCCCGATATAACGCGGCATCGGCATCAGCAACTATTTGTTCAGCCGTTTTTGCAGGAGCAGAACAGGCAATCCCCTGACTAACCGTAACAAATGCACTAACAGCAGATGCCTGATGCGGGATAGCCGCCAGTTTAAGTTCTTGCTTAACTCTGGCTGCTATCGCTTCGGCTTCCTGCAAGCCCGCATTGAAAAGAATAATGGCAAACTCTTCACCGCCATAGCGCGTAACTACATCTTCGGGCTGGCGAATTGCACGTTGCAGTGCGTTGGCAACTTGTATCAGACAACGATCGCCAGCAGGGTGCCCATAAGTGTCGTTGTAGCGTTTAAAAAAATCGACATCCAGCATAATTAAAACGAACGACGTCTTTTGTTCGACGGCATCGCGTAAAATACTATCCAACGCTCGTCGGTTTGCCACTCCAGTTAAGGGATCGCGATGAGCTAATGCATCGAGGCGATGAATCAACTGGTTGTTGTACTTATTTTGTTGCCATGCTTCTTCAAACCAACGCAACAAAATAAAACGTCCGCCATAGAGAGCCAGTGAAAAAATGCTCCAGATAACAGCGAAATGAATATTCACATACTGATTGAGCACAAGACTGGCTAACGGGATGGTAAACCATAATGGAATGACAAATGCGAGGAGTGATGGGGTGTGGAAATATAGCGCAACAACGGCACTAAGCATTAGTAATACGCACAGTGGATATGCAAAAGGCAGCGTCCAGTGTGCGATAAAATAAAAACAACACCATGACCATAGTAGGCTTAGAATAACCAATAACTGCTGAATATACTGTACTTTGTTGCGTGGGCTAACTAATAAAAGACCACTGATTAGCAGAATACCTAATGATGAAATATCAATCGTATGTACAAGATTTTTCTCATTAAACCATGGAGTCGTGCCTTCATTAAACAATACCCCTCGAAGCAAAACCAACGATGAAAAACTGATGTTAATCAACGCAAACCACGGCAGGCTAATCGCCATACCGCGAATAACCATATCCTGGCGGTTTTTCCATGAATAATGAGGGTGTTTTCTTTTGTCAGAATACATGTTTGTTTATAACCCAAAAAGGGCAGGGAACCTGCCCGACTTACACGAAAATTATGGCGTTACAATATTGAACCAGAATTCAAAGTTGTCCATATAACCTAACAGTTCGTTGAGTTTTTCCTCATTTCCAGTGATTTTTACTTCGCCTTTATCCGTGGCTTCTTTTAATGTCTCTTCCTTCAGGATGATTTTATTCAGGACATCGCGGGAGAGGGTGATAGTCGCATCGGCGTCAGAGGCTTGCGTATCAGCCGTGTGATTGAGCACACCGTTTTCCAGTTCCACTTTATAAGTGCCGCCATCTTCACCGAAATCAAAATTCAATACTGCTTTAGCGTCTGCCGCTTTCTCGCCATTTATATGCACAGCAAGATAATCAAAGAACATTTCCGGCGTCATGGCACGAACGGTGTCAGGACTGGCTGTATTTGGCGTAGGCAGTTTTTGCACACCATTGCGTAATTCCTGTGCGCCAGTGAGATAAAAATTACGCCACGGCCCGGATTCGGCCTGGTAGCCTAACTGTTCAAGCGCATCGGCTTCCAGATTCCTTGCAGCCTGGTTGTTTGGATCGGCAAACACCACCTTACTGACAACCTGGGCAACCCAGCGGAAATTTCCCTGGTCATAATCCTGTTTGGCTTTTTGTAAAATGGCATCAGCACCGCCCATATACTCCACGAATTTTTTAGCGGCTTCTTCTGGTGGCAGTTCATCAAGAGTCGCGGGGTTACCATCAAACCAGCCAAGATAAAGCACATAAGTTGCTTTAACATCATGGCTCACTGAACCGTAATAACCGCGATTCGCCCAGGTGTTAGCAAGTGAAGAGGGCAATTTGAAGTTTGCGGCAATTTCATCACGAGTCAGCCCCTGATTCGCCATGCGTAGCGTTTGATCGTTGATATAACGGTACAAATCGCGTTGGCTTTTTAGCAGTTTGACAACGTTATCGTTACCCCAGGTTGGCCAGTGATGCTGGGCAAGAATAATCTCCGCTTTATCGCCCCACAGATTGAGGGCTTCGTTGATGTATTTAGACCACGGGAGAGGTTGACGAATTTTGGCACCACGCAGCGAATAGGTGTTGTGGAGGGTGTGCGTGACATCTTCTGCGGTTTCGATCAGTTTCTTTTCTTCAATAAACCACAGCATTTCGGAAGGTGCTTCGGAACCGGGCGCCATCAAAAAATCATAGGTCAGCCCGTCGATAGTCTCTTTTTGTCCGGTTTTGGTGATGTAGTTGGTAGGGGCAATCAATGTAACCGTTCCGGCTGAGGTCGTTGTTCCCAGCCCAGCGCCGACCTGACCTTTAGCATCAGGTTTCAACAAATTACCGTACATATAACTGGCTCGACGGCTCATTACATTGCCAGCCATAATATTTTCTGAAACAGCCTCTTCTAAAAATCCGGCTGGCGCATAAATTTTTGTTTTTCCTGACTTAACATCAGCTTCATCAACCACACCGCGAACGCCGCCGTAGTGATCGACATGACTGTGCGTGTAGATAACCGCCACCACTGGTTTTTGACCGCGATTTTTATAATAAAGATCCATGCCAACTTTAGCTGTTTCTGCTGAAACCAGTGGATCAACAACGGTAATACCTTCTTTACCTTCAATGATGGTCATATTTGATAAATCGAGATTGCGAATCTGATAGACGCCTTCAGTCACTTCAAATAAGCCGCTGATATTTATCAGTTGCGCCTGACGCCATAAACTTGGATTGACAGTATCAGGTGCTTTATCGCCTTCTTTGATAAAAGAATATTGCTGTGGGTTCCAGATTACATTCCCTTGTTCACCCTTAATCACTTCCTGAGGTAAAGGAGCAATAAAACCTTTATGAGCATCAGCAAAATCGCTGTTATCGGAAAACGGCAATTGACTATAAAGTGCGTTATTCGCTTGTTGGGTGGCAGCGGAGGCCTCTTTGGGCGCTTCTGCTGCGATGAGAGGAAGTGAACTTGTTGTGAATAATCCCATGACTAGCAGACTTTTAGCAATATGGTTAAGCTGCATCGCAAGTGTCTCCAGAAAGACTTTATAAAAGAAAGGATATTACGATTGAAAATTATGATTGAGGGCAAGAATAACTATAATTGGCATTAATAAATCAGCAAGCTGGATGTCGTGAATCTTCTTAATATGATAATAAATAAAGAATAGATTCTGTATGTTACAGGACGGGTGCTTATTGGTGCGGAAGCTAATAGTATATGTACGTTATTAAAGTGACGGCGTATATATCGCACATCATTTCGCATCAAATAACACATGACGTTTTCGGCTTGTGCTAATTTTGCTGGCAGTCTTTAAAAAGGAGCACAACAATGCCACACATAGACATTAAATGTTTTCCCCGTGAACTGGATGAACAACAAAAAACGGCACTGGCGGCGGAGATTACCGACGTCATTATTCGCCATCTGAACAGTAAAGAAAGTTCGATAAGCATTGCCCTACACCAGATACAACCGGAATCGTGGCAAGCTGTCTGGGACGCCGAGATCGCGCCCCAAATGGAGACGTTGATAAAGAAACCCGGTTACAGCATGTAATGCTTAACCTGCCGTAACACGCTTGCCGCTGGTAACAAAGGTGCCAGCGCCTAAATGATGTAGCGTATTGAGTTTATCGTCATCAAATTGCCAGCGGCCTTCGACAAAAACACGAGCGTCTGCCGCTGCTGATACCACTTCGCCAAACAACGTGTCGTATTTTTCTTGCGCAGAAGTCGCGGGAAGCAAGCGGCACTCCATCCATGCCAGACATTTCTTTTCGACCACCGGCAAGCCAAGCACCGGACCTTTCACAACCGGAATGCCATAACAGTTAAACTTATCTTCATCACGCCCAGAAATGCTGCCCACTGCCCACGTCCAGTTTGTTGCTGCGACGCCTGGGATCACAATGCCAAACATGCCACTACGTTCAATCAACTCCCGTGACCATGTCGATTTATCGACCACAATTGCCACGCGTGGTGGTTCGAACTCCACGGGCATCGACCAGGCCGCAGCCATAATGTTACGTCGCTGGGATTGCTCATCGAAACTGGTGATCAGGACGGTAGGGCCGTGGTTTAACAGACGGCTGGCATGATGCAACTCAACGGGAATAAATTGGCTCACGGTATCGCCTCGCTAAGAAAGTGGTTTTAAAAGCGTAGCTCGTAACGCAATAAGTAACGAAATTAACGGGATTGGCGATTTGCGAACGTGATGCTTGTCCGCGATCGCACAAAATAGCCGGTGTGGCGTCCATTCCAGGTTATAAATTGAGAAAACCACTAAGGGAAACGCCTGATGACGCCCATTCTGAATCACTATTTTGCCCGTATTTGCTGGACGGGTGCTGCTGCGGTCAATATCGATACGCTACGAGCATTACACCTGAAACACAATTGCACTATTCCATTTGAAAATCTCGACGTTTTGCTGCCGAGAGAAATCCAGCTTGATGATCAATCGCTTGAAGAGAAGCTGGTGACTGCGCGACGTGGCGGTTACTGTTTTGAGCAGAATGGTGTGTTTGAGCGAGTGTTACGTGAGCTGGGATTTAACGTTCGCAGTTTGTTAGGTCGCGTGGTGTTATCTAACCCACCATCGTTGCCGCCGCGCACGCACCGTCTGTTGTTAGTAGAACTGGAGGGTGAACAATGGATTGCCGACGTCGGTTTTGGTGGTCAGACGCTGACCGCGCCAATCCGTTTAGTGCCGGATATCGCACAAACCACGCCACACGGAGAGTATCGGTTGTTGCAGGAGGGTGATAACTGGGTTTTGCAGTTTAATCATCATCAGCACTGGCAGTCGATGTACCGTTTTGATCTCTGCGAGCAGCAACAAAGTGATTATGTGATGGGCAATTTCTGGTCGGCGCACTGGCCGCAGTCGCATTTTCGCCATCATCTGTTGATGTGCCGCCATTTGCCGGACGGTGGCAAGCTGACGCTGACCAATTTCCATTTCACCCATTATGAAAATGGGCACGCGGTGGATCAGCGGAATCTATCGGATGTGGCGTCGTTATATGCCGTGATGCAGGAACAATTTGGGCTGGGCGTGGATGATGCGAAACATGGGTTTACCGTGGATGAACTGGCACTGGTGATGGCAGCGTTCGACACACATCCGGAGGCAGGGAAATAGTTTGTGCCGGATGCGGCGTAAACGCCTTATCCGGCCTAAATTAGCCAACAGATTCACGCTTGTAGGTCTGATAAGCGAAGCGCATCAGGCAATTGGGACCGGCAACGGTTTCAGAGATCAATGGCCCATTCGGCATGAAACAAAATCACCGCTGTGCCAGAAATGGTGACTTTCTCCGGTTGGTTGTCCCGAATAGTCACTGTCACATCAATCACGCCGTCACGCCCCAGAGCTCGTCCCTGATGGCCTTTAACACGCAACACGTTGCCATCGTGGGGCAATACGTTGTGATGCACTAACCATGCGCCCATTGGGCCATTGGCATTGCCGGTCACCGGATCTTCCACAATACCAATCGCAGGCGAGAACATGCGACCATCGGTTTCATTTTTGCCTGGGCGGATCTGGAAGGGGAAGAAACCATTGCAGCCAATCTGTTTACTGATAGCGGTCAGCGCAGCAAGGTCAGGCGAAAGGGCATCGATATCCACTTCTGGTTTCAGCGGAATCATCACTTTTGAGTGTCCTGTTGTTGCCACCTGAATTGGCAAGCCTGGCAGAATATCGTCCTCAGTGAGATGAAGCGCGTTGATAATTGCCGCGCGAGCTCCACCTTCCAGCGGCGGTTCAAAGCCCGGCGAGCCTTGCTCCAGAGAAATACGATAATCACCGTTTTGTTTTTCGATAGTGACACGGTGCTTTCCCGCCAACGATGTTTGCCAGACGGTGCAATTTCCCAAACCCAATACCTTTGAACGTACATAGTGCGCTGCTACCGTCGCGTGACCGCAAATTGGCACTTCAACCATTGGCGTAAAGTAGCGAATGTGTACATCGCTGTCGTCACTGCGCAGCAGAAAAGCCGTTTCCGAATGGCCTAACTCGCGGGCGATAAGTTGCATTTGCGCTTCGCTAAGATTATCGGCAGGGAATACAACACCGGCAGAATTGCCGCGAAACGGTTGAGAGGTAAAAGCATCGACGTGGTAAATCTGCGGTTTCATTACTGTTCTCCTGTGGCTGGAGAACTATCATAGCCTGCAATCGGCCGGAGAGCGAAAGGCTATCCGGCCAGCATGAGAATTATCGCCGTGAGCGCACAATCTGATACCTGCGGGTAAAGTACTCAAACGGTGCGCTCCATACATGCACCAGTCGGGTGAACGGGAAGAGCAGGAAGATGGTCATTCCCAACACCAGATGAACGCGGAAGATATAAGCTACGCCATCAAGATGCGTCGATGCGCCGCCCTGGAAAGTGACGATGCTTTGCGCCCATCCCACCAGCTTCATCATTTCACTGCCGTCCGGATGTTGTGCTGAAAAGGGAATGGTGGTTAACCCAAGAATGCACTGAATTAACAAAATGGCGAGGATCAGGATATCCGCACCAGAAGACGTCGCCCTGATACGCGGATTTGTTAAACGACGCACCAGCAGCCCCGCACCGCCAATCAGCGTCAACACCCCGCAAATACCGCCGAGGATCATCGCCATCTGCTGTTTTACCGCCACCGGAAGGAACCACGCGTACATCCAGTGCGGCGTTAACATGCCGAACAGATGACCGAAGAAGATCCCCAGAATACCGATATGGAACAAGTTCGACCACAGCACCATTCCGCGTTTATCCAACATCTGGCTTGAGGAGGCACGCCAGGTGTACTGCCCGTAATCGTAGCGCAACCAGCTTCCGAGGATAAAAACCGTGCCACACAAGTACGGGTAGATATCGTAAAAAAAGACGTTCAGATACTGAATCATTTCCCACCTCCCGCACTGATGTCCACATACTGCGGTGCGACATCCTGACTAAAGCGTCGCTGATATTGATTAAGCGGCGAGCTGTCACACGCCGTGGCGTTATCTTCAATAAACTTCACCTGTTCCTCTTCCCACACCGCATCCAGTGCCTGACGGGTGTCGTCGCGCTCCTCGCTGCGTATCTGTTTTGTGACACTGTCACTTGAGAGTGTACTTCCCGCCAGATGCAGCAGGGCGTCAAACAACGGATACCATGGCGCCTCACGTTGTTTTAAGCGCCCGCCGAGCAGGGCGAGGATTGGCGCAACGTTGAGCAAACCTTCTTTAGCCTGGGTGTCGGGTAGCACACTTAAATACTCCAGATACAAAGGCAGATAATCAGGCAACTCGCGACAATTTAGTTGCAGGCCGACTTTTTCATACTCCGCCAGCAGATCCACCATTGCCTGACCGCGATCGCGTGACTCGGCATGAACATGTTCAAATAGCAGCAGCGAAGTGGTGCGTCCACGGTCAAACACTTCACACCATTCAGCCTGTTTATCCAACAGCGGCGCATTAAGCAGGTCGCAGGTGAAATCGGTGAGCATCGGCGCGTCGTGGCGAATCAGCGCCAGCGCGTCGTCTTTGTTCTCCCATAGCAGCTCGTCCGGATACTCCATCAACAAGCCGATCACTTTGAGGATTTGCATTATTCGCCCTCCGCTTTATTGCGTACTTCGGTAATGTCGATGGCATCGATTCGGCTACTGTTGAACAGATTGAATTTAGTATCAGAGCCGTGGCAACCGTCGCCAAAAGTAAAGCCGCAGCCGTTGCGTTCACCGAAGGCGTCGCCCGCCATTTCCCGATGACTGGTCGGAATGACAAACCGATCTTCATAGTTGGCGATAGCGAGATAGCGATACATATCTTCCACCTGGGCGACGCTCAGCCCGACTTCGTCGATCGCGCGGGTATCAGTTACACCTTCTACGGTTTGCGAACGCATATAGTGGCGCATTGCCATCATCCGTTTCAGCGCCCGCAGTACAGGGCCGGTATCGCCCGCACTCAACATATTGGCGAGGTATTGCACCGGAATACGCAGGCTTTCGATGGCGGGAAGTACGCCTTCGCTTTTGGGCAGTCCGCCCGCGTCGGCGTAAGACTGAATCGGCGACAGCGGCGGCACGTACCAGACCATCGGCAGGGTGCGATATTCCGGGTGCAACGGTAGCGCCAGTTTCCAGTCCATTGCCATTTTGTAAACCGGTGAACGCTGGGCTGCCTCAATCACGTTTTGCGGGATACCTTGTTTCAGGGCTTCTTCGATCACTGATGGATCGTGCGGATCGAGGAACACTTCGCACTGGCGTTCATAGAGATCAACTTCGCGCTCGGTGCTCGCCGCTTCCTCGATGCGGTCGGCGTCGTAGAGCAGTACACCAAGATAACGAATGCGCCCCACGCAGGTTTCGGAGCAGACCGTGGGCTGACCGGACTCAATTCGCGGATAACAGAAGATGCATTTTTCCGACTTGCCGCTTTTCCAGTTGAAGTAGATTTTTTTGTACGGACAACCGCTAATGCACAAGCGCCAGCCACGACATTTATCCTGATCGATCAGCACAATGCCGTCTTCTTCGCGTTTGTAGATAGCGCCGCTGGGGCAGGTCGCCACGCAGCTTGGGTTGAGGCAGTGTTCGCAAAGGCGCGGCAGGTACATCATGAAAGTGTTTTCAAACTGACCGTACATCTCCTTTTGCATGGCTTCGAAGTTGCGGTCGCGGGCGCGTTTTTCAAACTCGCCGCCCAGCAATTCTTCCCAGTTTGGCCCCCAGATCACTTTGTCCATCCGTTTGCCGTCAATCAGCGAACGTGGGCGGGCAGTGGGAATGTGTTTACCTTCCGGCGCGCTATGCAAATGTTCGTAGTCGAAGGTGAAAGGTTCGTAGTAGTCGTCAATCTGCGGTATCACCGGGTTGGCGAAGATTTTAGTTATTACGCCCATCTTGCTGCCCAGGCGAGGGCGGATCTTGCCATTCACATCACGTACCCAGCCGCCTTGCCACTCTTCCTGATCTTCCCAGTTTTTCGGATAACCAATGCCCGGTTTGGTTTCGACGTTGTTAAACCATGCGTACTCCATGCCTTCGCGCCCGGTCCAGACGTTTTTACAGGTCACCGAACAGGTGTGGCAGCCGATACATTTATCGAGGTTAAGCACCATGCCGACTTGCGAACGTATTTTCATTTTTTCGCCTCCTGTACCTGATCGCGACCTTCATCGTCCAGCCAGTTAACGTTTTTCATCTTACGGATCATGATGAACTCATCGCGGTTCGAGCCGACGGTGCCGTAGTAGTTAAAGCCCCAGGCCAGTTGCGCGTAACCGCCAATCATATGCGTCGGTTTCGGGCAAACGCGGGTGACTGAGTTGTGAATACCGCCGCGCATTCCGGTCACTTCTGAACCGGGGATATTCATAATGCGTTCCTGAGCGTGATACATCATGGTCATGCCCGGCGGCACTCGCTGACTGACTACCGCACGAGCCGTCAGCGCACCGTTGGCGTTAAACACTTCCACCCAGTCGTTATCAACAATGGTCAGTTCGCGGGCATCGGTTTCGCTGATCCAGACAATCGGCCCGCCGCGCGAGAGCGTCAGCATTAGCAGGTTTTCACTGTAGGTAGAGTGAATGCCCCATTTCTGGTGCGGCGTCAGGAAGTTAAGTGCTTTTTCCGGGAAGCCGTTTGGCGGGATCTGACGCATGTCACTGACACTGCGGGTGTCGATAGGCGGGCGATAAGCCACCAGGCTTTCACCAAAGGCGCGCATCCAGGGATGATCCTGATAGAGCTGCTGGCGTCCCGACAGCGTGCGCCACGGAATTAACTCGTGAACGTTGGTGTATCCCGCGTTATAGGAGACGTGATCGCTTTCCAGACCGGACCAGGTGGGGCTGGAAATGATTTTACGTGGTTGCGCCTGAATATCGCGAAAGCGAATCTTCTCATCCTCTTTGTGTAGCGCCAGATGAGTATGTTCACGCCCGGTGATCTCGCCCAGCGCCTGCCAGGCTTTTACCGCTACATGGCCGTTGGTTTCCGGTGCCAGCGCCAGAATGACCTCTGATGCATCAATAGCGGTGTCAATCAGCGGACGCCCCTGTGCCGGGCCATCGCGTTTGGTGTAATTGAGTTTGCCGAGGAAATCGATTTCATCCTGGGTATTCCACGAAATCCCTTTACCGCCGTTGCCAAGTTTGTCCATCAACGGCCCCAGCGAGGTAAAACGTTCATAGGTAGCAGGGTAGTCGCGCTCCACCGCCACAATATTCGGCGCGGTCTTACCTGGGATTAGGTCGCATTCGCCTTTGCGCCAGTCGAGCACTTCACACGGTTGGGAGAGTTCTGCCGGAGAGTCGTGCAATAACGGTTGCAGTACAATATCTGTTTCTTTGCCAAGATGTCCCACGCAGACTTGCGAGAATGCTTTGGCGATACCTTTGTAGATTTCCCAGTCGCTGCGTGACTCCCACGCCGGATCGACCGCCGCTGAAAGTGGATGAATAAACGGATGCATATCCGAGGTATTCATATCGTCTTTTTCGTACCAGGTCGCGGTAGGCAGGACGATATCGGAGAATAAACAAGTGCTGGACATGCGGAAGTCGAGCGTCACCAGCAGGTCGAGCTTGCCCTCTATCGCGGCGGTTTGCCACTCGACTTCTTCCGGTTGAATTCCCTCCGTCAGCCCAAGTTCTTCCCCCTGAATACCGCTTTCCGTACCCAGCAGATATTTCTGCATATACTCATGGCCTTTGCCGGAGGAGCCAAGCAGGTTAGAACGCCAGACAAACAGGTTACGCGGATGATTGCTGCCGTTATCTGGCTGCTCGCAGGCCATACGCAAATCACCCGATTTCAGCGCCTGAGCGGTAAATTCAGTGGGTGATAATCCGGCCTTGTCGGCTTCAGCTTTCAACGTGAGCGGATTACGCCCCAACTGCGGCGCAGAAGGTAGCCAGCCCATGCGTTCGGCGCGAACGTTGAAATCAATCAGATGACCGCTGTATTTACTGGCATCGGCGAGCGGTGAGAGCAATTCCTGAGCGGTGACTTTTTCATAGCGCCACTGGCTTGAGTGATTGTAAAAAAATGAGGTGCTGTTCATCTGGCGCGGTGGGCGGTTCCAGTCAAGCGCAAAGGCCAGTGGTAACCAACCGGTTTGCGGACGCAGTTTTTCCTGACCGACATAGTGTGCCCAGCCCCCGCCGCTTTGCCCAACACAACCGCAGAAGATCAACATATTGATCATTCCCCGATAGTTCATATCCATGTGATACCAGTGGTTAACACCAGCACCGAGGATAATCATCGAACGTCCGTGGGTTTTATGGGCGGTATCGGCAAATTCACGGGCGATGGTTTCAATATACTGGCGCGGCACGCCGGTAATTTGCTCGCCCCATGCCGGCGTGTAGGTTTTGATTTCAGCGTAATCTTTCGCGCTGTTTTCGTCTTCCAGCCCGCGATCAAGACCGTAATTCGCCAGTACCAGATCATAAACGCTGACCACCGGACAGACACTGCCATCGGCGAGCGTCAGATTTTTCACCGGAAGCTGGCGTACCAGAATCGGATCGTGTTTTACGCTGCGAAAATGCGGGTTTTCAATGCCGCCAAAGTAGGGAAAAGCCACGCCAGCAACAGCGTCGTGTTGACCGAGCAGGGTTAACGACAATTCGGTTTCTGAACCTGCGGCAATGGATTCCAGATTCCATTTGCCTTTTTCTCCCCAGCGAAAACCAATCGAACCGTTCGGCACCACCAGTTCTCCAGCGGTATTAAACGCCACGGTTTTCCACTGCGGATTGTTGTTTTCGCCCAGCCCGTCAACCAGATCGGATGCCCGTATCATCCGTCCGGGAACGTAGCTGCCATCGTCGCGCGGTTCCAGCATTACCAGCATCGGCATATCGCTGTAGCGACGGCAGTAGTTGATAAAGTAGTCGCTGGGGTTATCGAGGTGGAACTCTTTTAAGATCACATGGCCCATCGCCATTGCCAGCGCGCTATCGGTGCCTTGCTTTGGCGCCAGCCACTGGTCGCACAGTTTTGCTACTTCGGAGTAGTCCGGGGTAATGGCGATAGTTTTGGTGCCTTTGTAGCGCACTTCGGTAAAGAAGTGAGCGTCTGGCGTGCGCGTCTGCGGTACGTTAGACCCCCATGCGATGATGTAGCTGGAGTTATACCAGTCGGCGGATTCCGGTACGTCGGTTTGTTCGCCCCAGGTCATCGGCGAGGCGGGCGGCAGGTCGCAATACCAGTCATAGAAACTTAAGCAGGTGCCGCCTAGCAGTGACAGATAGCGTGTTCCGGCGGCGTAAGAAACCATCGACATCGCCGGGATCGGCGAGAAACCGGCAACGCGATCAGGGCCGTAAGTTTTGATGGTCCAGACATTAGCGGCAGCAATCAGTTGATTCAGTTCCTGCCAGTTGGAGCGGATAAACCCACCGCGCCCGCGTACCTGCTTGTAGCTCAGGCACTTTTGCGGGTCATTCATAATTGATGCCCACGCCAGTACCGGATCGCTGTGTTGTTTAAGTGCTTCGCGCCACAGTTCAATCAGCCGTTTACGAATTAGCGGGTATTTCAGACGGTTTGCACTGTAGAGATACCAGGAGTAACTTGCGCCACGCGGGCAGCCGCGTGGTTCATGATTGGGCAGGTCAGGGCGAGTGCGTGGGTAGTCGGTCTGCTGAATTTCCCAGGTCACCAGGCCGTTTTTAACGTAGATTTTCCAGCTACAGGAGCCGGTACAGTTAACGCCGTGGGTGGAACGCACGATTTTGTCGAACTGCCAACGCTGGCGATAGCTGTCCTCCCAGTCGCGGTTGCTATGCATCACCTGTCCGTGACCATCGGCAAAAGTTTCGCCCTTTTGTTTGAAGTAGCGAAAGCGATCCAAAAGTTTACTCATGACATGACTCCTGCTCCAGGAATGATTTGGGATCTGATGCCTTGTCAGATGCGGCATAAACGCCTTATCCGACCTACGGGTGCGACACGTCGCATCAGGCATCGATCTCTTATTTTTGGCTAAACTTCCGCCGACCATAGACCAGCCAGGTCAGCAGTACACAGATGATGTAAAAGATTAAAAACACTTTCATCGCGCCCACCGGAGAGCCTGTCATATTCAGCGACATGCCAAACGCCTGCGGAATAAAAAAGCCGCCAACTGCGCCAATGGCTGAGATAAAGCCCAGCGCCGCCGCCGTTTCGGTGATCGCTTCTCGCTGCGCTTCATCATCGCTGCCACCTTTCATCTTGACGCGATAAATGGTTATCTGGCGGAAGATGACAGCAATCATCTGGAAGGTGGAGCCACTACCCAGACCCGCTGTCAGGAACAACCCCATAAACACGACGAAAAATGCGATGAAATTGCCGGAACCTGTACCAGGCAGAGTGAGGAACAACAGGGCACTGAAAAGCGCCATAAAAATAAAGTTGATAAGCGTCACCCGCACGCCGCCAAATTTATCGGAGATAGCACCGCCAACTGACCGGGCAATCGCGCCGATAAACGGCCCAAAGAACGCCAGTTGCAGTATATTCACATCCGGGAACTGAGTTTTCGCCAGCATGGCAAAACCAGCGGAAAAACCGATAAACGAACCGAAGGTGGCGAGATAGAGCAGACTCAACAGCCAGAGATGCAGACGTTGTAAAACGGGCAACTGGTCGGCAATTGACGCGCGTGAACTGGCGATATCGTTCATCCCAAACCAGGCGGCGATAGTGGCAATCGCCAGCAGTGGCACCCAAATCCATGCGGCGTTCGCCAGCGACATCAACGAGCCATCGGCCTGTGGTACGCCATTAACACCGAGAAAGGCAAATACCGGAACAAAAATCACCAGTGGCGCAACCAGTTGCATCACGCTGACGCCTAAATTGCCTAATCCGCCATTAATCCCTAATGCGCTACCTTGTTTTGCTTTCGGGAAGAAAAAACTGATATTGCCCATACTGGAGGCAAAATTCGCGCCAGCGAAACCACACAGCAAGGCAATAACAATAAATATTCCAAAAGGAGTATGGGGATTTTGTACGGCAATACCGAGCCAGACGCAGGGAATAATCAGGATCGCGGTACTAAAAACAGTCCAGCGACGCCCACCAAATATAGGCACCATAAAGGAGTAGGGGACACGTAATAATGCGCCAGAAACGGAGGGTAATGCGGTTAATAAAAAAAGCTGATCGGTCGTAAAATTAAAGCCAATTTTATTGAGATTAACGGTGACTGCGCTAAATAACATCCAGACACAGAATGCAAGAAGTAAACAACTGACTGATATCCAGAGATTTCTTCGTGCTATATGTTTTCCTTTATTTTCCCAGAAGGCCGGATTTTCTGGCTTCCAGTCGCGCAAAAGATAACGATTACTTTTCTCATTTTGCAGTGCCATATTCTTCCTCACATGCACACGTTGGTAATGAAAAAAAGAAAGACAGGACGTTGGGCGCGATGACCCACTTTTAGAATTAAGAGAATCAGGTGAGATACTGACTGAAAGAATAGATAAGAAAGCGCAGCCGCGCGGTGAGAATGCGGATTATCTGAAGGGTTATGTGTTACTGAATGTAACAAAGATATATCATTGCCTTCACTAATATTTCAATCCGCATACCCTGAACGAACTTTGTTGCAGCATGAAACTTATCGGTGACGTGTCGCCAGCCAACAGAGCAGAGAGCCGCCACAGACCATGAGTGCGCCTTGCCAGAATGAGAACGATAGCGGTGCGTTGAGTAGCACGGCAGCCAGAGCAGAAGAAAGTACAGGCGTAAAATAAGAACCAACCGCCATAATCGTTACGTTGCCATGTAAAATACCGACATTCCAGGCGGCGTAAGCAAATCCTAAAGTAAATGCCGCAGATATGAGTTTAACGATGACAGGAAAGCTAAAAACCATCTCTGGTTGTGGCGTTATAAAATAGTAAATCCATAGACTTGCCCCCGTCAGAAGAACAAAAACAGTAATGCCGTTAAATCCACGGGCATATTTATTCGTGACTGTGCAATAAGCTGCCCAGATAAACGCACCAATAAACGCCAAAAAATAACTTAATGGACTGGTGGTAATATTATTGATGATTTCATCATATTGTAGCCCGTTGTCGCCGCCTAATACCCAACAGACACCCATCAAAGCTAAAAGCAATCCGGGAATAATCAGCCAGTTTGTTTTCTGACCATTAAAAAGAATGGCGAAAAGTATCGTCAGGCTGGGCCATAAATAGTTCACCATGCCTACTTCTATCGCCTGATGACGGGTAGCAGCATAACCTAAGGAAAGCGCGAGGCAGATTTCATAACTCACGAACAATACGCTGCCAGCAAGTAAATAGCCTTTCGGGATCTGCCGGATACGCGGGAACCCAACGGTGAAGATTAACAGCAGCCCGCTTAATGAATAGATCGCCGCCGCACCACCGACCGGGCCGAGCCCCTCGCTGACGCCGCGAATTAACCCCACCATGGTGCTCCACAGGACGATCGCGATTAGCCCTATGAGCGTTGCTTTTTGTCGTGTCATGCGCGTTGTTTAGTCTCTCTTGCCGTTAAAAATTAAGCTGAAATTTATAGCATTTTTTTAACCGGCCTGTCAGGCAGTGGTGTGTTTTTCTACCGCCATTGAGGTAGGTCAATTTGCGCAGGCGGATTATTTTGTGGCAAACACGTGTTCTTTTTGATTTCGCGCAAAAAGATTCAGAATTTTACTGTTAGTTTCCTCGCGCAGTAATACCCCTGAAAAAAGAGGAAAGCAATGGACGTCAGTCGCAGACAATTTTTTAAAATCTGCGCGGGCGGTATGGCTGGAACAACGGTAGCGGCATTGGGCTTTGCCCCGAAGCAAGCACTGGCTCAGGCGCGAAACTACAAATTATTACGCGCTAAAGAGATCCGTAACACCTGCACATACTGTTCCGTAGGTTGCGGGCTATTGATGTATAGCCTGGGTGATGGCGCGAAAAACGCCAGAGAAGCGATTTATCACATTGAAGGTGACCCGGATCATCCGGTAAGTCGTGGTGCGCTGTGCCCGAAAGGAGCCGGTTTGCTGGATTACGTCAACAGCGAAAACCGTCTGCGTTACCCGGAATATCGTGCGCCTGGTTCTGACAAATGGCAGCGCATTAGCTGGGAAGAAGCATTCTCCCGTATTGCGAAGCTGATGAAAGCTGACCGTGACGCCAACTTTATTGAAAAGAATGAGCAGGGCGTAACGGTAAACCGTTGGCTTTCTACCGGTATGCTGTGTGCCTCCGGCGCCAGCAACGAAACCGGGATGCTGACCCAAAAATTTGCCCGCTCCCTCGGGATGCTGGCGGTAGACAACCAGGCGCGCGTCTGACACGGACCAACGGTAGCAAGTCTTGCTCCAACATTTGGTCGCGGTGCGATGACCAACCACTGGGTGGATATCAAAAACGCTAACGTCGTGATGGTGATGGGCGGTAACGCTGCTGAAGCGCATCCCGTCGGTTTCCGCTGGGCGATGGAAGCGAAAAATAACAACGATGCAACCCTGATCGTTGTCGATCCCCGTTTTACGCGTACCGCTTCTGTGGCGGATATTTACGCACCTATTCGTTCCGGTACGGACATTACGTTCCTGTCTGGCGTTTTGCGCTACCTGATCGAAAACAACAAAATCAATGCCGAATACGTTAAGCATTACACCAACGCCAGCCTGCTGGTGCGTGATGATTTTGCTTTCGAAGACGGTCTGTTCAGCGGTTATGACGCTGAAAAACGCCAGTACGATAAATCGTCCTGGAACTATCAGTTCGATGAAAACGGCTATGCGAAACGCGATGACACGCTGACTCATCCGCGCTGTGTGTGGAACCTGCTAAAAGAGCACGTTTCCCGCTATACGCCGGACGTCGTGGAAAACATCTGCGGTACGCCAAAAGCCGACTTCCTGAAAGTGTGTGAAGTGCTGGCCTCCACCAGCGCGCCGGATCGCACAACCACCTTCCTGTACGCGCTGGGCTGGACGCAGCACACCGTCGGTGCGCAGAACATCCGTACTATGGCGATGATCCAGTTGCTGCTCGGCAACATGGGTATGGCTGGCGGCGGCGTGAACGCACTGCGTGGTCACTCCAACATTCAGGGGCTGACCGACTTAGGTCTGCTCTCTACCAGCCTGCCGGGTTATCTGACGCTGCCGTCAGAAAAACAGGTTGATTTGCAGTCTTATCTGGAAGCGAACACGCCGAAAGCGACGCTGGCGGATCAGGTGAACTACTGGAGCAACTATCCGAAGTTCTTCGTTAGCCTGATGAAATCTTTCTACGGCGATGCCGCGCAGAAAGAGAACAACTGGGGCTACGACTGGCTGCCGAAGTGGGACCAGACCTACGACGTCATCAAGTATTTCAACATGATGGACGAAGGCAAGGTCAGCGGTTATTTCTGCCAGGGCTTTAACCCGGTTGCGTCCTTCCCGGACAAAAACAAAGTGGTTAGCTGCCTGAGTAAGCTGAAGTACATGGTGGTTATCGATCCGCTGGTGACTGAAACGTCTACTTTCTGGCAGAACCACGGCGAGTCGAACGATGTCGATCCGGCGTCTATCCAGACTGAAGTATTCCGCCTGCCTTCGACCTGCTTTGCTGAAGAAGATGGTTCTATCGCCAACTCCGGACGCTGGTTGCAGTGGCACTGGAAAGGCCAGGACGCACCAGGCGAAGCGCGTAACGACGGCGAAATTCTGGCGGGTATCTACCATCACCTGCGCGAGCTGTACAAAGCTGAAGGTGGTAAAGGCGTAGAACCGCTGATGAAAATGAGCTGGAACTACAAGCAACCGCACGAGCCGCAGTCTGACGAAGTGGCAAAAGAGAACAACGGCTATGCGCTGGAAGATCTCTATGATGCCAATGGCGTGCTGATTGCGAAGAAAGGTCAGTTGCTGAGTAGCTTTGCACATCTGCGTGATGACGGTACAACCGCATCTTCTTGCTGGATCTACACCGGTAGCTGGACAGAGCAGGGCAACCAGATGGCCAACCGTGATAACTCCGACCCGTCCGGTCTGGGGAACACGCTGGGATGGGCCTGGGCGTGGCCGCTCAACCGTCGCGTGCTGTACAACCGTGCTTCAGCGGATATCAACGGTAAACCGTGGGATCCGAAACGGATGCTGATCCAGTGGAACGGCAGCAAGTGGACGGGTAACGATATTCCTGACTTCGGCAATGCCGCGCCGGGTACGCCAACCGGGCCGTTTATCATGCAGCCGGAAGGGATGGGACGCCTGTTTGCCATTAACAAAATGGCGGAAGGTCCGTTCCCGGAACACTACGAGCCAATTGAAACGCCGCTGGGAACTAACCCGCTGCATCCGAACGTGGTTTCTAACCCGGTCGTTCGTCTGTATGAACAAGACGCGCTGCGGATGGGTAAAAAAGAGCAGTTCCCGTATGTGGGTACGACCTATCGTCTGACCGAGCACTTCCACACCTGGACCAAGCACGCATTGCTCAACGCAATCGCCCAGCCGGAACAGTTTGTGGAGATCAGCGAAACGCTGGCGGCGGCGAAAGGCATTGCCAATGGTGACCGTGTCACTGTCTCCAGCAAGCGTGGCTTTATCCGCGCGGTGGCTGTGGTAACGCGCCGTCTGAAACCGCTGAATGTAAACGGTCAGCAGGTTGAAACGGTGGGTATTCCAATCCACTGGGGCTTTGAGGGTGTCGCGCGTAAAGGTTATATCGCTAACACTCTGACGCCAAATGTCGGTGATGCAAACTCGCAAACGCCGGAATATAAAGCGTTCTTAGTAAACATCGAGAAGGCGTAAGGGGGCGAACAGATGGCTATGGAAACGCAGGACATTATCAAAAGGTCCGCAACTAACTCCATCACGCCGCCTTCTCAGGTGCGTGATTACAAAGCAGAAGTCGCGAAACTTATCGACGTTTCCACCTGTATCGGCTGTAAAGCCTGTCAGGTGGCGTGTTCGGAGTGGAACGACATCCGTGATGAAGTGGGGCACTGCGTCGGGGTTTATGATAACCCCGCCGATCTGAGCGCCAAGTCCTGGACGGTGATGCGCTTTAGCGAAACCGAACAGAACGGCAAGCTGGAGTGGCTGATCCGTAAAGATGGCTGTATGCACTGTGAAGATCCGGGCTGCCTGAAGGCGTGCCCGTCTGCTGGTGCAATCATTCAGTACGCTAACGGGATTGTCGATTTCCAGTCGGAAAACTGCATCGGCTGTGGTTACTGCATTGCCGGGTGTCCGTTTAATATTCCGCGCCTCAACAAAGAGGATAACCGGGTATATAAATGCACGCTCTGCGTCGATCGCGTCAGCGTCGGCCAGGAACCGGCTTGTGTGAAAACCTGTCCGACCGGGGCTATCCACTTCGGCACCAAGAAGGAGATGCTGGAGCTGGCGGAACAGCGCGTGGCGAAACTGAAAGCGCGTGGTTACGAACATGCTGGCGTCTACAACCCGGAAGGGGTCGGTGGTACGCACGTTATGTACGTGCTGCATCACGCCGATCAGCCGGAGCTGTATCATGGTCTGCCGAAAGATCCGAAGATCGATACCTCGGTAAACCTGTGGAAAGGCGCGTTGAAACCGCTGGCAGCGGCTGGCTTTATCGCCACTTTTGCCGGGTTGATTTTCCACTACATCGGTATTGGCCCGAATAAGGAAGTGGACGATGACGAGGAGGAGCATCATGAGTAAGTCGAAAATGATTGTGCGCACCAAATTTATTGATCGCGCCTGTCACTGGACCGTGGTGATTTGCTTCTTCCTGGTGGCGCTGTCCGGGATTTCGTTCTTCTTCCCGACGCTGCAATGGCTGACGCAAACCTTCGGTACGCCGCAGATGGGACGCATTTTGCACCCGTTCTTCGGCATTGCGATTTTCGTCGCGCTGATGTTTATGTTTGTGCGTTTTGTGCATCACAACATCCCGGATAAGAAAGATATTCCGTGGCTGTTGAACATTGTCGAAGTATTGAAAGGCAATGAGCACAAAGTGGCGGATGTTGGTAAGTACAACGCCGGACAGAAGATGATGTTCTGGTCAATCATGAGCATGATTTTCGTGCTGCTGGTGACCGGGGTGATCATCTGGCGTCCGTACTTTGCGCAGTACTTCCCGATGCAGGTTGTCCGTTATAGCCTGCTGATCCACGCGGCAGCGGGTATCATCCTGATCCACGCCATCCTGATCCATATGTATATGGCATTCTGGGTGAAAGGGTCGATTAAAGGGATGATCGAAGGGAAGGTGAGCCGTCGCTGGGCGAAGAAACACCATCCGCGCTGGTATCGTGAAATCGAGAAGGCAGAAGCAAAAAAAGAGAGTGAAGAAGGGATATAATCTCTTTTGAACTTTAAGCTGAAAATGGCGCTGTAAAAGGCGTCATTTTCATATTGTAGACAACGTAGGCTTTGTTCATGCCGGATGCGACGTGAACGCCTTATCCGGCCTACAAACCCTTCAAATCCAATAGATTGCAGTGAACTTGTAGGCCTGATAAGCGTAGCGCATCAGGCAATGTTGCGTTTGTCATCAGTTTTAAATGGCGCTTTATAAGGTGCCATTTTTTATTGCGTAACCAGACGGCGCAGTCGCGACACATCCACCGTCTTTTCCGCCTCAGCCAGACTCCAGGCGTTTTGCAGATTCAGCCACATTTGCGGCGAACTGTTGGAGAGAGTGCGATGCTGCGACACCAGGACTGGCAGTCGCAGCAATGGCCTCTTAGCGGCGGAAATCAATCACCATACGGCCACGGATTTTGCCTTCTTCCATCTCGGTAAAGATGGTGTTGATGTCCGCTAACGGACGCAGGGCGACTTTGGGCACCACTTTGCCTTCGGCGGCAAACTGGAAGGCTTCAGTGAGATCCTGGCGCGTGCCGACCAGCGAACCGACCACTTCAATACCATCCAGCACAAGACGTGGGATATCCAGGCTCATAGACTCCGGCGGCAGACCGACAGCCACAACACGACCGCCTGCACGGACAGCATCAACTGCCGAGTTAAACGCAGCTTTAGCTACTGCTGTTACCACCGCAGCATGAGCGCCACCGGTTTTCTCCTGCACAATTTTGGCGGCGTCTTCGGTGCGTGAGTTAATCGCTAAATCTGCCCCCATTTCAGTCGCCAGTTTTAACTGCTCATCATTGACATCAATGGCGATCACTTTGGCGTTAAAGACATTCTTCGCGTATTGCAGGGCGAGGTTACCCAGACCGCCAAGACCGTAGATAGCAATCCACTGACCGGGACGAATTTTTGACAGTTTAACCGCTTTGTAGGTGGTGACCCCCGCACAGGTAATGCTGCTGGCCGCCGCCGAATCCAGGCCATCTGGCACTTTTACCGCGTAATCGGCGACCACGATGCACTCTTCCGCCATCCCGCCATCAACGCTGTATCCGGCATTTTTAACTGAACGGCAGAGCGTTTCGTTACCACTGTTACAGTATTCGCAATGACCGCATCCTTCGTAAAACCACGCTACGCTGGCACGATCGCCTGGTTTTAATGAGGTGACACCTGGGCCAACTTCTGCTACCACACCGATGCCTTCATGGCCCAGAATTACGCCGGTTTTGTCACCAAAATCGCCATTCTTAACATGAAGATCGGTATGACATACACCACAACACTCCATTTTCAGCAGGGCTTCGCCATGTTTCAGTGAGCGCAGTGTTTTATCCGTAACGTCAACATGATGATCCTTCGTAACAACTGCAGCCTTCATAGTTCCTCCTTTTCGGATGATGTTCTGCATAGCAGGTGAGGCAAATGAGATTTATTCGCCACTACCCAGTATGGATGAGATCTGAAAAAGGGAGAGGGAAATTGCCCGGTAGCCTTCACTACCGGGCGCAGGCTTAGATGGAGGTACGGCGGTAGTCGCGGTATTCGGCTTGCCAGAAATTATCGTCAATGGCTTGTTGCAAAGCTTCGGCAGACGTTTTCACCGCCACGCCTTGCTGCTGCGCCATTTTGCCAACCGCAAACGCAATTGCGCGGGAGACTTTCTGAATATCTTTCAGTTCCGGCAGTACCAGACCTTCGCCGTTCAGCACCAGCGGCGAATACTGAGCAAGCGTTTCACTTGCCGACATTAACATCTCATCGGTGATACGTGACGCGCCGGAAGCAATAACGCCCAGCCCGATGCCAGGGAAAATAAAGGCGTTGTTGCACTGGGCGATAGGGTAGATTTTATCTTTCCATACCACTGGATTAAACGGGCTACCGGTGGCGACCAGCGCGTTACCTTCGGTCCAGGCGATAATGTCCTGCGGTGTGGCTTCCACGCGTGACGTCGGGTTAGACAGCGGCATCACGATCGGACGCGGACAGTGTTTATGCATCTCACGGATGATCTCTTCCGTAAACAGCCCGGTCTGTCCTGAGACGCCAATCAGAATATCTGGTTTGACATTGCGCACCACATCCAGCAGTGACAGCACATCGCTGTCGGTATCCCAGTCACTAAGATTTTCGCGTTTCTGCACCAGTTTGGTCTGGAAAGGCAGCAGGTTTGGCATCTTGTCCGTCAGCAGACCAAAGCGATCGACCATAAACACTTTCTGTCGCGCCGCTTCTTCGCTTAATCCTTCGCGCTGGGTCTGGGCGATAATCATTTCGGCAATGCCGCATCCCGCTGAACCGGCGCCGAGGAAGACAATCTTTTTCTCGCTTAACTGACCACCTGCTGCGCGGCTGGCTGCGATCAGTGTGCCGACCGTTACCGCTGCGGTGCCCTGAATGTCATCGTTAAAAGAACAAATTTCATGGCGATAGCGGTTAAGCAACGGCATCGCATTTTTTTGTGCAAAGTCTTCAAACTGCAGCAACACGTTCGGCCAGCGTTGCTTCACTGCCTGGATAAATTCGTCAACGAATTCATAGTATTCATCGTCAGTGATGCGCGGATTACGCCAGCCCATATACAACGGGTCGTTAAGCAGTTGCTGGTTGTTGGTGCCGACGTCCAGCACCACCGGAAGGGTATACGCCGGGCTGATGCCGCCACAGGCGGTATAGAGCGACAGTTTACCGATCGGAATACCCATCCCGCCGATGCCCTGGTCACCAAGACCCAGGATACGTTCGCCATCCGTCACCACAATCACTTTAATATTATGGTTCGGCACGTTTTGCAGAATATCGTCCATATTGTGCCGGTTCTGGTAAGAGATAAACACGCCGCGTGAACGGCGGTAGATCTCAGAAAAACGCTCACAGGCTGCGCCGACGGTTGGGGTATAAATAACAGGCATCATCTCATCAAGATGATTGTTTACCAGACGGTAGAAGAGGGTTTCGTTAGTGTCCTGGATGTTACGCAGGTAGATGTGTTTGTCGATTTCGGTTTTGAATCCCTGATACTGGATCCATGCTCGTTCCGCTTGTTCTTCGATGGTTTCGACCACCTCCGGCAGTAACCCCAGCAGGTTGAAGTTACGGCGTTCTTCCATGCTGAAGGCGCTGCCTTTATTCAACAACGGAAATTCCAGCAGTACAGGGCCAGCGTAAGGAATATAAAGCGAACGCTGTTTTTTTGTTTTTGGTTCCATGTCACTCACTCTTTTTTGAATATCCATCCCAGGGGTGCTTTTATCGTCTTTGCTTTACCGCCAGGGCATCGACCCCAAGTATAAAGCAGATAAAAACAAAAACACCATTGCGCAGGCAATGGTGTTTAATCGTCATTGAGGACTGATTGTTAAGGATTACTTTTCAGCGGGGCGTTTTCTGCCGGTTGGGTTATTTACCACGCTGGATTTGTCACCTTCGGTAACTATTTTGCGCTGGTTAGAAATTTTATGATCCAGTCCAAGAATATGACGTGCCTGACGGTTCGATTTCATTTGTACTCCTCAATCCTGTTGCTAGTTTTAAGGACAACATCGCCGTAGCGAAGAAACACGTGCTAAACCCCTAAATTAGGTTGCCGATCAAGCATAGCAGCTTAAAGCATAGGGTGCTGGCCACTGACCACATAATTGATCGTTTGCTGGTAGATATCACTGAGGATGTCGTTATCAGAAGCTTCCACCCATTTGGTCAGCTCCATGAGAATGTCATCTTCAGTGACAACACCGTGCTCTGCCCGAAGGCCTTGCTCAATGGCATTAACCAGAGCGGGTTCTGCTGTTGAATTTTCTGCCTGATAATAAGTAAACATAGTGATTCTCCGTGTCTGTGTATTTATGGTGTCTGCTACGGATCGCAGATTTATAAAGCACATTCAGCATGGCAAATATTTGCCGCTTCATTGTTAAGATTAGTCCTGGTTGATGTGTTTTATATTTTAACTGCATGATATTCATGACTATTGTTATTGGCATTCGTTGCTTGATATTGCTGCAATATCTTTTAAACCATATATTCCCCGCCTTCTGCTGTGGTAATTTTATTTAAGTTCGGAGGTAATATTTTCGCCGGATTTTATTCGGAATATCCTGCTTATCCTCGTGCTGTTTCTCACGTAGTCTATAATTTCCTTTTTAAGCCCACAGGAGAGCAACAATGACAATCCATAAGAAAGGTCAGGCACACTGGGAAGGCGATATCAAACGCGGGAAGGGAACAGTATCCACCGAGAGCGGCGTGCTGAACCAACAGCCGTATGGGTTTAACACGCGTTTTGAAGGCGAAAAAGGAACCAACCCTGAAGAATTGATTGGCGCGGCACATGCCGCTTGTTTCTCGATGGCGCTTTCATTAATGCTGGGGGAAGCGGGATTCACGCCAACATCGATTGATACCACTGCCGATGTATCGCTGGATAAAGTCGATGCTGGTTTCGCGATTACCAAAATCGCACTGAAGAGTGAAGTTGCCGTACCGGGTATTGATGCCTCAACCTTTGACGGCATTATTCAGAAAGCAAAAGCCGGATGCCCGGTTTCTCAGGTACTGAAAGCGGAAATTACGCTGGATTACCAGTTGAAAGCATAAGTACTCGCCGGATGATGTTGTCATCCGGCAAGCATTTACACCAATATTTTCTGCTTATCTCAATGAAATCTCGCATTTAAACGGCATCGTCATTCTTTTCGTTATTCCCGCCTGTTCCCGAACAATCATTATTGCATCAGGTTGTAAACTCCTATTTCGTTCAGAATAACAGTAAAACTCTGTTTATTTATGTTCTCTGTTTGATGGTGAGAAACATTTATGGCATTGTAAGATTCAGTTGATTTAATTAATTTGAATTAATTAAATTTAATTAATGAGCTAATTAACATTGTTTAATAAGGATGAAACTATGTTGATGAAAAAGGTCTCTTTTGCTATTGCTTTAATTTCTCTAAGTCAGTATGCAAGCGCATCTTCAGAATTTAATTTCTTATCTGACAATGTTTTTGGTGATGCTTCTCTTTCATTTCTGAATGGTGAGTCAGGTGAGTTTGTTTATAGCGATGGCGGTAAACTTAGCCAACTGGACTGGAAAATTCAAAATACCCCCATTATTAAAATGGGGCTAACCTGGGATGCAATCTCATGGCTGACGCTTAATGCTAAAGGCTGGACGACGATTGCGTCTGCCGGTACGCTAATGGATGATTATGACTGGCTGGAGCCGGGGCAGCACCACTGGAGCGATTGGTCACATCACCCGGCAACGCGGTTGAATTTTGCAAATCAGTTTGATCTCAATATGACAGGTTGGTTTTTAACGGATCCGAGTTACCAACTCGGCGCTATGTTAGGCTATCAGGAGACGCGTTTCAGTTGGCTGGCGAAAGGAGGTTACTATAGTTATGATAATGGTGCCGACACTGGAGATATTCCTCATGACCAAAGAGTTATTGGCTACCAACAAAAATTCAGTGCGCCTTATTTAGGTCTTTCTGGTAAATATGTCTATCATGATTTTGATATTATTGCTCAATTTAAATATAGCGCCTGGGGAGAAGGGAAAGGAACAGATCAGCATTATTTGCGCAACATTACATTTAAAGATAAAGTATCCAACCAAAAATATTATTCAGGTCTTATTAATGCGGGGTATAACATTAACTCACAGGCGCGGATTTTCACAGAAATATCATGGAGTAGATTCTCTAATGATATTGGTAACACAGTAATTTCTTATAAAGACAAGGGTGAAAGCGTAAAAGAGAAAGATTCGCCAGGGATGCAAAACTATAATTACATTATTGGCGCGGGCATTCAGTACAAATTTTAATATAGCGTCGGGCGAATGGCGGAATATGAATACATGAAATCTTGCCCGCCTGCGCGGGCAAGATGTTCTAAGCGTCGATTTGAAGCGGTAGCGTAGTAGACATCCAGCCAGGGATCTCCTCAGCGGGCAAAGGACGTGAGAAGAAATAACCCTGAATCACGGGGCAGTGGATCTTGCGTAACATCTCAAACTGTTCTTTCGTTTCCACACCTTCTGCCACTACGGTTAAGTTCAGGCTTTGCCCAATGCTGGTAATGGCTTCTAATAAGGCACGGATGCGTTTTTCGCTCAGGCAACGATCGACAAAACTTTTATCGATTTTAATTTCCGTTACCGGCAGGCTGACTAAGCGTGACAGGCCGGAAAAGCCGGTGCCGAAATCGTCGACAGATAAACCTACGCCCATATCCCGCAGGATCTGGATGCGTTTAAAGATCTCCGTATCGTGTTCCATCATCATGCTTTCAGTGATTTCCACCGTCAGCTGGTGGCCGTCAATCTGCCAGGCTTCCATCGCATCGCAAACCTGATTGGGTAGCTGATTACTGCGAAAATGCAGCGCAGATAAGTTTACGGATAACGCCGGGATATGAATATTCTGGCTTCGCCATTCTGCTAACTGGCGACAGGCTTCAGCAATTACCCAACGACCAATATTTTCAATTTCACCAATCTCTTCTGCGAGGGGAATAAACCGGGAAGGGGGAACATGTCCATGCTGCGGGTCATACCAGCGAGCAAGAGCTTCAATACCATACAGTTCACCCGTTTCGGCGAAGATCTGCGGCTGGTAAACCAGCTTCAACTGGTTGTTGCTGATCGCTTCCTTCAGCGCCGCGCCTAATATTAACCGCTCTTTAACCATTTCGTTCATTGTCGGGCTAAAGAACTGCCAGCCGTTACCGCCGTTTTTGCGAATGAAATCCATTGCATTGTGGGCGGTAGAAAGCAGGTAGTCACGGTTTTTACCAACGTCGTAACTGATACCAATACTTAAGGTTAAAGGAAAAGGCTGATCGTCAATGATGACCGGTTTGCTAACGACGTTGCGTAGCTCATCAGCGATTTGGGTAATGTTGCTGACTTCATCCTCCAGACTAATGAGGACAAACTGTGCACCTTCAACGCGGCAGAGATACTGGTCGGGTTTGAGTTTTTCGCGAAAGCGATTAACGACTTCTAACAATGCCTGATCGGCCCACGCATAGCCGAGGCTGTCGATCACATCCTGAATATGGTCGACGCCAATAAGATAAACCACCGGAGATACAGCTCTATCGACAAGGTCATCGAGGTAATTGTGCAGATTATTGCGATTTGGCAGACCGGTCATCGGATCAAACTGGATTAGCTGTTCGATGTGCTGGCGGCTTTTCTCCTGTTCCAGCGCCAGTGCGGCCATATGCTGGCTGATGTCTGCCACGCGTTCGACAAATGCACTGGTTTCTGTCCCTGCAGCCGTCTTGATTTGCAGAACTCCCGCTGGTGCGCCATCGCGCTGGCGAATGGTAACAGCCCAGCTTTGTGCATTCTTTACTTCTGTCCCATGAGAGGACGACGCCCAATGCACTGGCATCCCATTACGCAATGCATACAGTGACACATGCGATTCATGAAGAATGGATTCAATATTACGGCAAATGATTTCACCCATTTCGTGAAACGGTGGGCTGCTGCACATGGCGGCGAGGATGTTGCCTTCCAGCTGGCGGATTTGCCGTTCTTCGGTGATATCTGAGAAGGTCATTACCAGATTTTGTAGATGAGCAAGCACGTCATAGACCGGACTGATAGATGCTTTAATCCAGATATTTTCACCCGTGCGCGTTAATAGCAAAAATTCATCTTGATCGCGGGAGGTTTTCCACAAAAGCTGCTGTAAGCGGATGCGGTTATCTGTCGGGTATTCAGGAATGTTAAGCAGCGCATCGGGCTGCATACCGCTGGCTTCGCTGATGCAATAGCCGAACATTTCTGTAAACGCGCGATTGCACTGAACGATATGACGCTCAGGATCAAGCACAATCACAGGTCGGTCGAGATGATCCACGGCAATGAGCAACTGCCGGGTCTGTTCTTTCTGCGCCATTTCAACGCTGGCATCTCGCACCAGCGCCAGGTAATAAATTTTCCCCTCGGCAGTCACTTTTGACAGGGCAAATCGTGTCCATATTTTACTGCCATCTTTTTTCTCCAGCTGCAATTCCCGGCTCATTCCTTCGACACGCGCTTTACCTCCTTCGCGGTTATGCCGGATGTATTCAGGGTGTGCTGGGCGCAAATTATGGGGAATCAGCATATCGATGTTATTGCCAATGACCTCTTCGCGTTTATATCCCCAAAGCTTCTCTGCAGCGGGGTTGAAAAACATGACTTCATCATTTTCGTTGATTAACACCGCGCCCATCATATTTTGCTCAAGCGCGGGGAAAAAAATGCCGTCAGCGGCATTTTCTGCATCGGTTAGCTTCATGATTACCTCTGCATCCGGGTGAATCTAAAGACTGGCTTTCCAGAGTTCAACACGGTTTCTACCTCGTCTTTTGGCGATATACAGAGCTTCGTCGGCTATTTGAATTAAACGTTCATAATCCGGATGTCCATTAAACATGGCGGCACCAATGGACAGAGAGAGGTAAATATCTTCGCCGTTTGCAGCTTTCAGTTTGGTTTTTTCTACCCGACTGCGAATACGTTCTGCGGTACGTAAAGTGTCAGTTTCTGAGGCTTCCGTCAGTACAATGATAAATTCATCACCACCGTAGCGGAAAACATAATCACTACTACGGACGTTGTCGTAAAACGCCTGCGAGACTTTACGCAGAATTTCGTCGCCGGTGTTATGTCCCCATGTATCATTGATCTCTTTGAATTTATCAACATCGATGATGAGAACAGATAACGGCGTGCCAGCCCGATTGGCATGGGCAATTTCACGTTTGAAGATAGTCGGCAGGAAACGGCGGTTAAGTAGCTTAGTCAACACATCCATTCCCACTTCATGGCGAGAAACTTCTTCAAACAGTTCTCGCAATAAGGTTGTAATTTGCGATACGGTATTTCGTATCTGCAATAAAAACTTCACTCGCAGACTTTTGTTACTCAGATTCTTGGCATGGAGTATTGTCTGATTAAAAACCCCGTCGAAATCCTGAATAAGGCGGGAGATATGACCGACTTCGGCAATACCGCTAAAATAATGCCGACCTTTATGGTTAAACCATAAGCCAAAATCAGCCTGGCTTAACGGTAAGCTGCTGCCTAAATCAGAATCCAACAGGACTTTATAAATAACATCTAATTCCCATGAAAGTAATGAGGCTATTTGCCGTTCTTTTTCTTCTTCGGCATTTTCAAGTAGTGAGAAGATACGATAATTCTCGTCTTCTTTAGCCGCACTACTGTCGCTAAAGGTAAACGCCCGGGTCATAACTTCCATGGCTATATCAATACTGTTAATCGAAAAATGATAAACCTGAAGTTTATCCGCTGGCGAATAATCAGAGGAAAATATCGCTGGATAGAGGATTTTCTTCAATACACGAAAACCCATCTCAACGATTTCTACGGGAATGCCAATACGGGCATGTACTTCGGCCACGGTATGTTGGATTTGTATAAGCCTATCAACATCGTCCGCTTGCGCAGAGAGCACATCGATAATCCATGTTTCCAGAGCACTTTTAAGTTGCCTTTCAACCTGTTCGTTACTCAAAAACTCTTCGGCATGTGGGTCAGTACGTACAATACGATAAAACTCATTGCTCAGGTAATGGGCATGTGCAACAGCAATTTCTGCGGCTTTAGCGCGAATGAGAGGGGAAGCCTGGGTAACTAATCCAGTCCACTCATCTTTCATTCTTTTAAAGTACATCTCCATAATTCAGCCCCTTATACGACTGGAAAGGCAGATGGGATCGAAAAACGAAACGCAACATACTGGACAGACTTATCGCACCATATTCTCCTGAAATATGAGGATATAATGAAAAGAAATAAACGGATTAGACAGTTTTAATCTACGCTACTGTTCTTCTGAAGAGTATAGCCCATCGTGATTATTTTTCGGTGGTGACGAATATCGTATTGTTTTTCATGTTGATACTAATTAATCAGAGGATTGTAGCAATTTGCTTATATGGAGATAATTTTATTTAAGAGGTTACGGCATTTTGCAGGGTGACAAGCCGGTGCTTACATCACCGGCATGACACAGTAAAAGAGGGCGTTTAACTACCCCAACGACTTTGCAGATAACTAACGGCTTGTTGGGTCTGTGGCTTATTAAGGTAATCTTCGCGGAACAGAATCGTGCCGCTAATTTCGGGTACAGCATCGTTAAGATCAAGCTGCTTTTTTAGTTCTGGCACGCCGCCGTTAACCATCCAGTCAGGTTCTATCTTTGAGGGTTCACCCACTTTATAGAAGGCAACGCCGATATATAGCCGGGTTTTGGTCGGTTTGACGACATCTGCCCACCATTTTGCCAGTACGTCATAGCGTGCTGCGCTACGTGAGAAAGGCCAGTAAATTTGTGGGGCAATATAATCCAGTAAACCATGTTCTACCCAACGGCGGGTATCCGCATAGGATTCGTCATAGGCTGCTGCGCCTCGTGTATCGGAACCGAGCGGATCGTGTGATCGGTTGCGCCAGACGCCAGCCGGGCTAACGCCAAATTCAACCTCTGGCTTAATGCTTTTGATGGTGTGCGATACCTTTGCAATTAATTGCTGAGTATTGTTGCGCCGCCAGTCTGCTTTTGATGCAAAAGCTCTCCCATATTTGCGGTACGTCTCGTTATCGTTCAGCAGCGAACCCGGTGATTCAGTGTAGAAATAATCGTCGAACTGCACGCCATCTATCGGATAACGGGAAACCACTTCCGCAACTATTGATGTGATCCAATCCTGAACCTCAGGGATACCAGGGTCGAGAACAAAACGGTCGCCCGACGTTCTGATCCAGTCGCGATGCTGCACGTAGACACTGGCTGGTTGCTGTGACAGGGTGCTATTCAATTCCCTGATAGTTCCGGGTTTTGTATTAACCGACACGCGGTAGGGATTAAACCATGCGTGCACTTTCATCCCACGCTTGTGGGCTTCGTCGAGCATAAATTGCAGCGGATCGTAACCTGGATCTTCACCAATCTTGCCGGTCAGAAGATCGGACCACGGTAAAATTTTCGATGGCCAAAGGGCTGTACCATCGGGCTTTACCTGGAAAAAGACCGTATTTATGCCGAGACGTTGTAGATGATCTAACTTGTCAATCATCGCCTGTTGTTGTGCGCGGGCTCGGCTGGTGGGGTTACTGATATTAACCGAGGAAACGGGGGGCCAGTCGAGGCGAGAGACAGTAGCCAGCCAGATACCTCGCATCGGCTGCGCTGGTTGATGTGTTGTCGCTGGTGGTTTTGAACCTGCTGGTGGTGTAGTTATTGGCGTTGGCGGTGTGGTCTTACAACTACACAGTAAAAGAGCCAGAGCAACGAGTGTGGCTGGCTTTTTGATCGTTAATTTCACGTTTCGGGAGCAGATATCCATATATGCTGGTTTCCGGTAAACAGATGTGTTGCTCATTCTCGTACTTATCTGGGGCAAGTCAATACGATAACAGGTACGAAAAAGGGAGCGATTAACTATCGCTCCCTTGTCTTATCCCCTTCAGAGATGGTTAATGTTTCTTATCGTTCATCACAATATAGTGCGGTGAACGAGCACGTGGATGCAGGAAGAAGTGACCTTTCGGTGCGTTCTGGCTGTTAATTGGCTCCAGTGTCACACCGGTATTCGCTTTGCCTTTACGATCGTGGATGGCATAGAGAATAAAGGGCAGGGCAAGTACCACCAGGAAGCTAACGACCAGTAATTCGACATACATATCGGTAGAGTCACCCTGGATATTATCCGGCGGCAGGAAGGAAACAATAAACGCCATGATTGAGGTCAGCAGGCCGACAATAGCTACAACCAGTTTCACGCCTTTACCACCAGGGATATTAAATGTGCGTTTTAAGTCAGGATGTTTAAGGACTAACACAATGTAGCCAATAAACAGCATGAAATAAGCACACAGATAAATCACCACCGTCAGCGCCAGTGCGATCAGGAAGGACATGTTGTTACCACCACCGGTATTGGTGAGGATAATCAAGGCGATAGAGGTAATCACTAGCTGAGAAATAACCAGAGTGACCGGCACGCCATTTTTGTTCATTTTGGCGAACGCTGGAGGTAGCAGGTTTTTCTGCGCTGTGACATACATCCCGCGAGAAGGACCGACAATCCAGGAGGCGATTTCTGCCAGAACACCCAGCAGCAGCAGTGCGGAGATCACGCGAACCGTCCACTCAATTTCCGGTGCCACATGGGACATCAGAACGGTAAAGGTTTGCATTACCCCAGCGGACAGATTGATTTCATTACCCGGAATGACCATCGCAATGGACAAACCACCAACAGAACTTAAGCAGATTGCCGCCACCATCAGCAATAACATTGCCAGCGGATAATCTCGCCCCGGATTGCTCATTTCATTGACGTGGGTTGCGGAGGCTTCTACACCCATATAACTCAATATAAAGGCAACAAACACAACCAGGGTGCCAACTTTAGAGAAATCCGGGAAGAAGGTTTTTGCATCCATTTCGATAGCAACTGGCGCACCGGAGTGCAGGTAAATCGCCGCTAATGCAATCAAAATAAATGCGGGTAACAGGATACCGGCAAAGAAGCCGACTTTAGCAATTCGCGCTGTATATTTAGTACCGCCAAACTGAGTTAATGCCAGAACCCAAAGAATGATGAGTGCCGCAATGGTTTTTGTTACCGGGTCTTCATTCAGTGCTGGCCATTTAAGAATGTAGGAGAGTGCCCCTAACACGAAATAGAGCATCGGAATAAAGCCGATAGCGATTTGCAAATAACCAAATGAGATCGCTGCAAATCCCCATTTTAACCCCAGGGTATTCGATACCCAGGCGAAAACGCCGCCTTCCTCCCAACCGTCCACGGTAGCCATTTCCGCAGCACAGAGTCCAACGGGGATAAACCATAAAATCCCGCCTAATAGCAGGAAGAAAACTAATGAAAAACCGGATGTTGCAAAGGTAGGGTATTCATAAACAGCCATTACCATCGATGCCGTAATAGCGAAGAACCCAAGTAATGTTAGCTGCTTAGCTTTACCTGTCTGTACTGATGTAGCCATATTTTCCCCCTAAAACGGTATTCCTGTCGGAACCGCGCCTGTCTTGTTCTGAAGCGTATTCAGAGCAATATTTTCCATTGCTAATGCCAGTGAACAGACTTTGGAATTTGTCCCGAAACGAGAGCGTTCCGGGACACCGTTACCACTTAAACGTTATCAGGTATGTTTAAAGCTGTTCTGCTGAGCAATACCCTGCAGTTTCGGGTGATCGCTGAGATATTTCAGGGAGGCTTTGTAGTCTTCCAGCAACAGTTCAGCGAAGTCCATTTCGAAACCACGACGGCACATAATACGCATCACCACAATGTCGGTGGCTTCACCGCCGAGGGTAAAGGCCGGAACCTGCCAGCCGCGCAGACGCAGACGTTCAGAGAGGTCATACAGGGTGTATCCCGGATTTTCCCCGTCTTTCAGTTTGAAGCAGACCGCTGGGATACCTTCGTCCGGGCGACCTGTACAGATGAACTCATACGGCCCCAGTTTAGCGATTTCATCCGCCAGGTAAGTGGCGACCTGGTAAGAGGCGTTTTGTACTTTGGTGTAGCCTTCGCGACCAAGGCGCAGGAATTCATAGTATTGCGCAATTACCTGACCGGCAGGGCGAGAGAAGTTGATAGCGAAAGTCCCAATCTGACCGCCGAGATAGTCAACGTTGAACACCAGTTCTTTCGGCAGTGCTTCTTCATCACGCCAGATAACCCAGCCGCAGCCCAGCGG